>CALJHI010000001.1 GCA_938075575.1 uncultured SAR86 cluster bacterium
AGACATCACAAAACTTGCTCCAGAAAAATTCATATATTTCATTTATGGCGTAATCGAGCCTGTAATCTATAATGTTTTGAGCAATTTTAAGTTTTGTTTTTTCAAATTCTTCTAAAATCTTAGTATCAGCATCATTCTTGGCCTCAAAGACATTATTGCTATCAGGGTAGCCGTTGATAAATCTTGCAGCATTCCAGATTTTAGTGCAGAAATTTCTATAACCTTTAAGCCTTCCCAGCTCAAAACTAATATCTTTAGTATGCGTAGCTAATGAATAAAAAGTCATTCTTAATGCATCTGACCCATAAGAATCAATTCCATTTGGAAATTGTTTTCTGGTCTTTTTAGCAATTTTTTCAGCCGTACTTTCTTGCATAAGATTACTAGTTCTTTTCTTAACAAGGTCTTCAAGAGAAATTCCATAAATTAAATCTAATGGGTCAATAATATTTCCTTTTGACTTAGACATTTTTTGACCATTTTCATCCCTGATTAAACCAGTAACATAAACATCTTTAAATGGAATCTGATCAGTGAACTCTAAGCTCATCATCATCATTCTTGCTACCCAGAAAAAAATAATATCAAAACCAGTAACAAGCAAAGAGGTTGGAAAGTGTTTTTTAAAATCATCTGTATTTTCTGGCCATCCTAAAGAGGCAAAAGGCCATAGGCTTGATGAAAACCATGTATCCAAAACATCTTCATCTTGATTAAGCTCAAGATTACCAAGATCATAGTAAGACCTTACGCTGACCTCATCTTCTCCAACATAGATATTTCCTTCACCATCATACCAAGCAGGTATCCTGTGTCCCCACCAAATTTGTCTACTGATACACCAATCTTCAATATTATTCATCCAATTAAAATAGGTTTTATCCCAGTTGCTTGGATGAAATTTTATATTTCCATTATTAACTGCTTCATTTGCTCTAGCAGCCATTTCTGATGTTTTTACATACCATTGGTAGCTCAGCTTAGGCTCTATAACTATATTAGACCTTTCTCCTCTTGGAACGCTAATATCATGTGGCTCTTCTTTAACTAATAAATTAATATTCTGAAGTTCTTTAATGACTAGTTTTCTTACCTTAAACCTATCAAGGTTGCTGAATGGTTCTGGAACATTTTCATTACTCCAAGCATCATCATTAAATATACTTATAGGAGAAAAATCTTCCTGTTTGTTAGAGGCATGTACTTTTCCGTCAAGCTCATAAAGTGAATATTTCTTCCCAATTTCATAATCATTAAAATCATGACCCGGAGTAATCTTAAGACACCCAGTTCCAAATTCCATATCTACATACTCATCTGCAATGATAGGTATTTTTCTTCCTACAAATGGTAGCTTTGCATATTTACCAATTATGGATTTATATCTTTCATCACCTGGATTAACTGCTATAGCCATATCCCCAAACATAGTTTCAGGTCTTGTGGTAGCAATTTCAACAAACTCATCCGTTCCTTCAATGGGATATTTTATATGCCATAGCAAGCCCTTCTTTTCTTGCCTAACAACCTCTAAATCAGACACAGCCGTCTTTAAGGATGGGTCCCAATTAACAAGCCTATACCCTCTATAAATTTTATTTTTCCTATGTAGATCAACAAAAGCTTTTATTACTGCCTTATCAAAACCATCATCTAGAGTGAATCGATATTTATCCCAATCTACTGAGCAGCCAAGTCTTTTTATTTGAGAAGTTATTTTTTCTTCAGAGAAATCTTTCCATTTCCATGTCTCTTCAAGGAACTTCTCTCTACCAAGGTCCTTTCGCGAAACATTCTCCCTTGCTAGATTATTTTCAACTACCATTTGGGTGGCTATGCCTGCATGATCAGCGCCAACTTGCCAATAAGAGTCTTTGCCTGACATATGGTTATATCTTGTATAGAAATCCATGATGGCATATTGAAAACTATGACCCATATGAAGTGTTCCAGTAACATTAGGAGGAGGTATTACCTGTGCAAAAGATTCAGTTGCATTAGTATTATTAATGCTTCTTTTAGCCCATATCTCTGCCCATTTTTCCTCTATTTCAATGGGGTAATACTTCTTATCCATAATGTTGCTTTGCTGAGATCTTTTATAGTTTTTTACTTAATAAAAGCTCACTAATTAAAGGGACTGGCCTCCCAGTTCCCTCCTTAACAGGAGTGCTATGAGATGCTGTTGCAGCAATATCTATATGCGCCCATTTATAGTCAGTTGTAAATTTAGATAAGAATGCAGCAGCATGAATAGTTCCAGCTTCGCGACCTCCGCCGATATTTGCAAGATCTGCATAGCTTGTTTTAGTGCATGACTGATGCTCATCCCAGAGTGGTAATTGCCAAGCTCTATCACCTGACTCTTCTCCAGAGGCAATTATCATATCAGCTAAATATTGATCATTTGCCATGACCCCACTTGCATGCCTGCCTAGAGCAACAACAACGGCGCCAGTTAATGTTGCCATATCAATCACATATTTCGGTTTATATCTTCCTACATACGTTAAAGCATCACATAAAACTAACCTTCCTTCTGCATCGGTATTTAGTATTTCAATTGTTTGTCCTGACATGGATGTAACTACATCTCCTGGTTTTGTAGCTTTTGCAGAGCACATATTTTCTGCACAAGCCATAACACCTACAACATTCACCTTTGCATTGAGCCTTGCTAATGTAGACATAACTCCAAAAACAGTTGCTGCTCCACACATATCCCATTTCATCTCATCCATTCCTTGAGGTGGTTTTAAGGATACGCCGCCAGTGTCAAAAGTAATACCTTTACCTACAAGAGCAATTGGTTTCTCTGAAGCTTTTCCACCCTTGTATTCTATAACCATCATTCTTGGGGGTTCATCACTCCCTTTTGAAACACTTAGGTATGACCCCATGCCCATTTTTGCTAAATCTTTTTCATTAAATGATTTCACTTTTAAGCTAGGAAAGTCCTTTGACATAGCTTTTACTTTCTTTTCAATAATTTTCGGAGTGGCATGATTTGCAGGAAGGTCGCCAAGATACTTTGCGGTATTAACACCTTCACCAATTGCGAAGCCTTTTTTTGCAGAATCTTTAGCTTTTCTTAGATTAGCTCCAGCTAAGTCATTTCCATAAATGACTAGTTTTTTTAGTGTAGGGTGTTTTACTGTTTTATTTTTTGTCTCAGTGAAGATGTAGGCATTAGACTCAATAGATTTTGCAGCATTCTCAATCATCCAAAAAATGTCTTTTCCTTCAGGCAATGAAGAGCTTAATAGCAATGAAATATCTTTCGCTTTAAGTTTGTTTGCTTGCTTTGTTACAGATTTTAATGAGCCAAGCCATTTATGTAATGGCGCACTAGCATCTAAAGCCTTAATCATTAAAATACTTTCAGCCTCAACACCACTAACCTTAGGAAGGAGTATTGAGGACCCTTCATCCTGAAGATGGGAAGATATTGAATTTTTTAGAAACCCCTTAGATGCTTTATCAATAGCATTAAAAGACGCATCCTTAAAAGTATCTTTATTAATTGTAATAACAAGAAGTGAAGTTTTAATCGAAGTTAAATCAACTGATGAAGTATCTTTAACTGCTATGTTATTTAAGATTTTATATGGCATTTAAGCTCTCCTATTTATAGTATTTACTGATAAGATAAATATTGTAATGCATCATAGTTCTCAAGGCATGTTTAAAAATAATATTCTTTCAAAAAGTTTTAATTTGGAAGTTTTTAAATCAAGCATTTCCATCTTGATAATATTCTTTTTATTGGTTGTAGGTTCTAGATTTGTTTCATATTTTGAGCAAGCATCTGAGGGCAATCTTGACCCTTCCATAATTATATATGCAGTTGCTTTAAGGTTTCCTGATTTTATTTCACTACTCATTCCTTTATCATTCTTTATAGGGATTCTTGTAACAGTAAGCAGGCTATACGCTGATAGAGAGATATATGCTTATTTTTCAATTGGACTTTCGCCAATAACTCTTATTAAATTTATACTACCGCAGGCAAGCTTTTTTGCCTTTGCAACCTTGCTATTAAGCTTTTATCTTGCGCCATTAGGTAAAGAAATCTCAAATGACTTGCTAAAAATTGATTCTTTTGAAGAGCAAATATCCTCTATCGAACCAGGAGAAATATATAATCTTAAAAATTCGAGAAGCTTCATAACATCGCTAGCAAAAAAGGATATGCATCTTGAGAAAGTGATATTTTTTAATGATGAAAACCAAAATCCAACTCTAATATCTGCAAGCTCTTTAAATATAGTAAAGAAAAATGAAACCTATGATCTAATATTTTCTGAGGGCTCATTAACTAATAATCTTTTCTCAGATGATCAGAGGGTAGTTTCAAATTTTTTAACATTTAGATCTGCGATTGATGAATTAATACAAAAAGAAGACAAAGGCCTAAATAATTTTTTTAATGACTTAAGTTCAGCTGAAGACTCAGAAATTCAATGGAGCCTATCTCTACCAATAACAATTTTTATTTTAATGATAATTGCAATATACCTAGGGAAGATCGAACCA
>CALJHI010000002.1 GCA_938075575.1 uncultured SAR86 cluster bacterium
TATCATGGCACACAGCAGATTAATCAAGGCCAGTTAGATAGATGGCATATTTTAACTTCGCTTAACTATCTTGATTCTAAGCAGGAGCTTGATGTTGTTTTATCAAAAGTAAAGAACCTGAAATCTAAAAAAAATAGAGAGCTAATAAAAGACATGATTAAGATGGCTAACTTAACTAGATCGGGTTTTATAAATGGCGATATTTCAACAATAATGTCTCCTAGAACTGTCATATCTTGGGTAGAAAATTATTATATTTTTAAAGATGTTGGTACTTCATTTCGATTAAGTTTTTTTAACAAATGTGATGATACTGAAAAATCAATAATTGGAGAGTATTTTCAAAGATGCTTCGGAGAAGATATTCAGATTAATAATCCCGAATAAGTATATTAATGAAATGGGCCAAAAGAAGAGATACTCTGCATGAGGCTGGGGTCTCATCCTTAAAAGCAATATCTCAAAAAAAAGATCTAATATCAAAAATTGGCTCTCCAGATAGACCTCCCAGGAATAATACTACTCAAATCTCACCAGTGCCAAGATCTTCCAAAAAACTTAATATTTGGAGGGCTGAATCAGACTTTCAAGCTTTTTGGTTAAAATTCCATGCGACTCAAGATCATTTAAATATAGATGCGTCAGCAAAAGCTATAGTTAATGAGTTGGAGATATCCAGAGTTGAGATCCTTGGCGGCAAGGAATATAAGGGCGCAAAAAAAAATATCGCTGAATACTATAAGGAGTTTTCTGAAGACATTTATGATGTTGATGAAAATACACCTCTCATCTTCAACCTTTGGTTGAAAGATATTTTTAATGAGCAATTAACTTCTAAGTCAAAAGATCTGATTCGGGACTTAAAGAAGAAATATGAATCTGAAAATTTTGACTCTCTAAAGGATGAGTTTATAAATTCTTTAGAGAATCAAAGATCTTTTACTGGTACTAGCCTAAAGCTGCTTGAACTCCTAGGTATTAATCAAGCAAGCCCATCAAAAGATGATCATGATGAATCAGAAAAATCAGAGAATAAATCTGAGGAAGAAGACTTAGAAAATAATGAAGAAGTTTCTGATAGCGATGATAGCAATATAGATTCAAGTGAAGTAGTGGATATTGAGATGGACATGGAAGAGCTTAATCAAGAAGAAATTATCTCTTCCTCTGAAGGCTCTATAGATGAAGAAATAGAAATGGGTGAATTTAATAATATTGATTATGCAAATAGCATTCCAGCGCCTTATAAAATCTATTCGAGTAAGTTTGATGAAATCATTGAAGCAAAAGAATTAATATCACCAGAAGAAGCTATTAGGTTAAGGTCTCAATTAGATAATTTAATAAAGCCACATCTAACAACCATTGGAAAATTAGCAAATAGATTGCAAAGACTTCTTCTATCTCAACAAAAAACAAACTGGGATTTTGATCTTGAGGAAGGTACTTTAGATACCTCTAGATTGCATAGAGTGATTGCTGAGCCAGGATATCCTCTAAGTTATAAACAAGAATCTGAAAATAATTTTAAAGATACAGTTATAACGCTCCTGATTGATAATTCTGGTTCAATGCGGGGCAGATCAATTAGTTTGGCGGCAATATGTGGCGACATTATTAGCAGTACTTTCGAAAGATGTTCAGTAAAAACTGAAGTTTTAGGGTTTACAACAAAAAACTGGAAAGGAGGTGATGTAAAGCAGGAATGGTTGAAAGCTGGTAGTCCATCAAATCCTGGAAGGCTTAATGATCTTAGGCATATTATCTACAAAAGTGCTGATAGCAGCTGGAGAAGATCAAGAAAATATTTCGGTGCAATGTTAAGAGAAGGTTTGTTAAAAGAAAATATAGATGGTGAAGCATTGCTTTGGTCATACAGTAGGCTTAACAAAAGACAGGAAGAAAGAAAAATTATTATTGTTATATCTGATGGAGCGCCTGTGGATGATAGTACGTTGTCTGCAAATACAGAAAATTATTTAGATTCTCACTTAAAAGAGAGTATAAATTTTATTGAGTCATCAAAAAATATCGAACTACAGGCAATCGGAATCGGACATGATGTAAATAAGTATTATAAAAATGCAATTACAATCCATAGAGCAGAAGAATTAGGTGAGGTTTTGTTAGAAAAATTGACAAAACTTTTCAAGATTGACCAAATAGTATAAAATGCATAATGTTTACAGTGTAAACATTAATTTTTTGAGAACTATATATGAAGATAAAAAAACAAGACGGCCCTCCGGAAGATTTACTATATTTTGATGATGAGCTTGATATAAAACCATCTCATGTCGAAGATGTTGTAGAAATATTTAACACTCCTCTTACAGGCTCATATAATTGGGATTACACTGTAGCGGATAACAGAATCAAAAAACTTTATGAGCTAGGTAAAGAGCTAAATTGGAACGGGTCAATAGACCTTCAGTGGGATTATAATCATCCCTCTGATCAAAAATTAATTGATCCTGACGAACAACTGCCGCACGAAACGCTTGAGGCTTACGAGGCGCTCAGCGAAGAAGACAAAATTAAATTTGATAGACACTCAACTGCTGAGCTGCTAAGCCAATTTCTTCATGGAGAGCAAGGCGCCCTTCTGGTAGCATCTCAACTTGCTAGTTGTGCTCCTACTTATAATGCGAAACTTTATGCTGCATCTCAAACATTTGATGAGGCTAGACATGTTGAAGTATTCAATAAATATCTCCAAGATAAAATAGGGATTCATTATCCAGTAAATCCTTCACTCAAGCTTTTATTAGATAAAATCCTTACCGATGAGAGATGGGATCTCAAATTTATAGGAATGCAGATAATTATAGAAGGTCTAGCTTTGGCGGCTTTCCAGATGCTAAAAAATATAACCAAAGACCCACTACTAAAACAACTTCTCCATTATGTAATTAGAGATGAGGCTAGACATGTAACTTTTGGAATCAATTATCTAGAAGATTTTGTGAAAACATTAAGTCCTGAAGAAATCCGCGATAGAGCAGAATTTGCATATGAGGCATGTGTTATCTCTAGAGATAGATTAATTAATACAAAAGCAGAGCAAAGATTTTTAAAAATGACTCCAGAAGAAGCTCGAGACTTTCAAGCGCAAACATCTTCATTTGAAATGTTTAGGAACTTCTTATTTTCTAGAGTAATTCCAAATCTATCAAGAATTGGTTTATTGACTGATGAAATCAGGCCAAAATTTGAAGCATTAGGTCTACTTGAGTACGAGAATGCACCTGATGATTTTGAATGTGACTGGGCTGAATTAAACAAACCTCTAGAAAAATTTGATGAAATACCTGAAGCAATTTAGTTTTTGCTTCTTTTTTCTTAATAGCAATCTCTTATTTGCTGATGTAATTGAGATATCTCCGAGTGCTGACCCTTATTCAGAAATCCAGGAAGCTTTAATACTCGCATCCAGTGGAGATACAATTAAACTTTCAGATGGCTATTATGAATTAGAAGATTCTTTATCTATAGATGTTGATGGCATTTCCCTCATAGGCTCAAGCATAAATGGCACGATACTATCATTTATAAATCAACAAAGCGGTGCCCAGGGGCTGCTCGTTACATCTAACGATGTTACTTTAAAAGAATTTACTGTCCAAAATGCAAAAGGTGATGCCATCAAGGCTAAAGGTGTTGATAATATTAAATTTATAAAGGTTAAGACTGAATGGACTGGTGGACCTAATTCTTTTAATGGCGCATATGGACTTTATCCAGTTGAATCAACAAATGTTCTTATTGATGGGTGTGTTGCAATTGGGGCTTCGGATGCTGGGATTTATGTCGGTCAGTCTAAAAATATTATAGTTAAGAATAGTACTGCTGAATTTAATGTTGCAGGTATTGAAATTGAAAATTCTTACTATGCGGACGTTTATAACAATACTGCAACCAATAATACTGGTGGAATTCTTGTTTTTGATCTGCCAAGCCTGCCTCAGCAAGGCGGCCATCATGTTAGAGTTTTTAATAATAATGTTGTAAATAATAATACTGATAACTTTGCGCCTGAAGGAAATATTGTTGGAGAGGTTCCTAGAGGAACTGGTGTTCTTGTTCAAGCCAACTCTGATGTTGAAATTTTTAATAATAATATCGGTGGCAATGAAACTATAAATATTGCAGTGGTCACATATTCATATGAAACAGATGATGAGCAATATAACCCCCACCCTTCTAGGATACAGATTCACAATAATAAATTTGGTATCTCCGGGCATAATCCTGACCTAGAAACTGGAGAGCTTGCAAAAATTTTATATGAATTATCCAAGGGAGATATGCCAGATATCTTTTGGGATGGAGTTGTTCCAATATCTAAGATTTTATCTTCTAAGGTTAAAAAAGAGACAATAATTTTAGGCAATAATGGAGATGCTACTTTTCTTAGCATCAGCCCAATAAAGTATATGCTTCCATTTTTGAACCCTGTTATTCGAGATTATGACTGGTTTGTTGGAGAAATTTCACCTCTTGAAAGAGTTGTGCTAAGTGAAAATTAATAAAAAATTATTTTTTTGCTTTCTATGGCTTGTCTCTATTCCAATTCAAATTATTGCATCGGTAAATGACTCTGTTGTTTTAGCCAACAAAATGCCGAAAAAACTTTCTGATTTTGGCTTCTTCTCGAATATGCAGTTACAAGTCCCGCAAGAAGGCGTCCTTCCATATGATCTTATAAACCCTTTGTTTACCGATTATGCAGATAAATTAAGATTCATATATATTCCTGAAGGTAAGAGTGCTAAATATCATGAAGATCTTGTTTTTGATTTTCCAGATGGATCTGCTCTAATAAAAACATTTGCATATCTAAATAATACTAATGATTCAGAACTGGAAAAACAATTGCTTGAAACCCGCTTATTGATAAAGAAAGGTGGAGCTTGGAGGAATATTAGCTATGTATGGAATAAGGAGCAAAGCGAAGCATTTTTGAATATTGCGGGGAAAACTATCAACACTTCATTTGTAACTGAAAATGGGGATATTAGAAAAGTCCGTTACAGAGTTCCAAACATTAACCAATGCAATGAATGCCATCAATCCGGAAAAGAAATTAAACCTATAGGTCCAAAGGCTAGAAATCTAAACCAAGACTATAAATATGAAAATATTAGTATGAATCAACTTGATAGATGGTCAGATGAGGGCTGGATAGATTCTGAAATAAACTACAAGGCAATGCCTGACTGGTCTAACACATCGACTGATCTTGATTTAAGAGCTAGAGCATATCTGGATATAAACTGTGGTCATTGCCATATACCTGGAGGCTCTGCAGACACCACAGGTCTATATCTCAACTTTACTGAAGATAGAAGTGAGCATATAGGGATATATAAAAAGCCAGTTGCAGCTGGAAGAGCAAGTAATAACTTTAAATTTTCAATTAAACCTGGTGCTCCAGAAGAGTCAATAATGCCTTTTAGAATGCAATCACGAGATCCAGGTATAATGATGCCGGAGTCTGGGAGATTTCTTAATCATGACGAGGGTGTGGCACTTATAAATAAGTGGATTAAAAGTATGTAAAGTCTTTTAATTTGTTATATTGACCTTAAATAAGTTATATATATTCATTTAATTAGGAGAATATTAATGTCTAAACATTCAGCTCTAAATACATTTGGTAGATCTGGTAACCCAGCATTTACTAGAAACTTTACATCTAATGATTCTACACTGCCTATTAGTGAAAGGATGACGCTTGATGGCGCTGTCAATAAAACTTCTATTTTACTTGCTCTGTGTTTTTTAGGAGCTGGGGTTGGATGGAACATACCTGCATTAGCTATACCAGCTGGAATTATCGGCTTTATCTTGGCAATGGTTACAATATTTAGAAGTCCAGCGAAAGCTGGTTCAACAGCACCATTATATTCTTTAAGTCAGGGTGTTATGTTGGGCGCAATAACAATGTTTGCAGAAGCTATGTATCCGGGCATTGCCATTCAAGCAATTGGTTTAACTTTTGGAATACTTGCATCACTATTGTTTTGCTATAAGAGTGGGATTATAAAACCCACAGAAAATTTTAGATTAATGATTTTTTCAGCAACTGCTGGGATAGCATTATTATATTTGATTAGTTTTATAATGAGCTTCTTTGGAAGCAGTATAGGATTTATTCATTCTAATGGGCTAATGGGCATAGGCTTCTCTGTCTTTGTGGTTGGGATAGCGGCTCTTAACCTAGTACTAGATTTTGATTTTATTGAAGAAGGTGCAGACAAGGGTATGCCTAAGTACATGGAATGGTATGGCGCATTCTCATTGATGGTAACGCTTATATGGTTATACATAGAAATTCTTCATCTCCTTATGAAGCTTAATAGCAGAAGATAGATGTCCTGGAACACTATTGTATTTGGTGGGATATTTATCCTTTCTTTGTTTATTTTTATAAACATTTCTAAGGTAAAAGCATCAAAAAACCAACTAGATCGACCAGATAGAATTAAGAGATTTAGAGAAACAAATACAGATACTAGTGAAGGTGATATTTATGAAAACGAAGATAGAAAAAAATAAAGTCAATAAAATATTTTTATTAATATCTCTCTTCTTAGTCATATCTATCGAATCTTCTGAAGATATTTATGATAATGATCCTAAAATAATCCAACCTGGAGCTCCTGGGACTATATCTAAAATACTTGATGCGGATGCTGCAACAGATATTGCTAATACTTCCTATACAGCTGCCGATGTGAAGTTTCTTCAAGGCATGATTGTTCATCATGAGCAAGCTGTTCTTATGGCAGGATATGTTGAAAAAAGAACAAATAATAAAACCATATTAGATCTAGCAAAAAGAATAGATGTTTCACAAGTTGATGAAATTAACTTTATGGAAAGTTGGTTAAAGACAAGAGAAGAAAAACTAATCGACTTAAAGCATTCTCATCACATGCATATGAATATGGCTGGAATGGCATCTCCTAAAGATCTAGAAAAATTGAGAAATTCTAAAAGCACTGATTTTGATAGACTTTTTTTAAGCTTGATGATTAACCATCATGATGGTGCTCTTGAAATGGTAAAAGAGCTCAAGAAATTTCCTGGTTCAGCTTATGATCCAATTCTAAATGAATTTGTATCTGATCTGGTGAATGATCAGGGTGTCGAAATAGAAAGAATGAACGGTATTGCCGTTAATCTATCTGATGACCCTAGATCAGGACTAACTGCTGGATTATTCATAGCTGATGAGGCTATCTTAAATATGGAAAAAATTGCCTCGCTAAGAAAGCCGGCAGGATTTTTTGATCCTAATAACCCTGCAACAAAAGGCTCAGAAGATGTATCGGATAAAGATGAAGAAGAAACTAAAACCATAGAAGAGCTTTCAAGATCGTTGAGATCTCCGATGTTAAGTTTTTCAAACACTGATATGGCATTTAGAGATGATTTATTGGTTGCTGGAAGCTATCACGGCTTCAACATGTATAAAATAAATAAAGATGGTATTCCAAATTTAATTACCTCAGTTGTTTGCCCAGGAGGTCAAGGGGATGTATCTGTAGTTGATAATTTATTAATAATGTCTGTTGAAGAAATTCGGAGCAGAATAGATTGTGGTCTTGAAGGTGTTGGAAGAGATGCAAGTCTAGAGAGATTTAGAGGAATAAGAATTTTTGATATTTCTGATCTTCAAAATCCTGTACAAGTTGGTGCTGTTCAAACTTGCAGAGGCTCTCACACCCATTCTGTAGTCAGTGGTCCCTCAGAAGATGGAAAAATAATTGTCTACAACTCTGGAACTGGAGGTGTTCGCGATGAGGAAGAGATGGAACAATGTATAGGTAATGTTGCTGGAGATGAAAGAACTGCTTTATTTCGTATAGATGTTATTGAAATCCCTATTGAAGATCCATCTAAATCTAAAATAGTATCTAGTCCAGCAGTTTTTGCAGATCCTGAAACAGGTTCTCTAGCTGGTTTATGGCGTGGAGGAGATCACGGAGAGGAAACTCAAGATACTAGAAAAACTGATCAGTGCCATGATATAACGGTTTTTCCATCTTTGAAGATTGCTGCTGGCGCATGTTCAGGTAACGGAATTTTATTTGACATAAGTGATCCATATAATCCGACTAGATTGGATGTAGTAACAGATATTGGTTTTGCTTATTGGCATTCAGCAACTTTTAATAATGATGGTACTAAAGTTATTTTCACTGATGAATGGGGTGGTGGTGGAAGAGCCCGCTGTAGGGCTTGGGACCCACTGGATTGGGGCGCTGATGCAATTTATGACATAGTCGACAATAAGCTAATATTTAAAAGCCATTACAAAATGCCTGCACCTCAACTAGAAACAGAAAATTGTGTTGCTCATAATGGTTCTATTATTCCTGTTCCTAATAGAGATATATTTGTTCAAGCTTGGTACCAAGGTGGTATTTCAATTATTGATTTTACAAATTCGAGCAAGCCTTATGAGATTGCATATTTTGATAGAGGTCCTATTTTTGAAGATATTCTTATTACTGGTGGCTATTGGTCATCCTACTATTACAATGGATTTATATATGGAACGGAAATTACCAGAGGTCTTGATGTATTTAGGCTTACTCCAAGTGAATTCTTGACTGAGGATGAGATAGAAAGCGCTGCAAACGCCTTCCCCAAACAAGGTCCAAACACCTTTAATCCGCAACAGCAGATTCCAATGACATGGCCTGTAAAAAAAATAGACTCTTCACGGTGATTTACAAAATAGTTACTATATCTGTATGTACCTAGCCATTGATTTTGGGACAACCAATACTGATGTGATTATTTGCGATGAATTACAGCATAAAGAATTCTATACATTTCCAACTCAGACTATAGACCTAAAATATATAGAAAAAATACTATCTGCAACTAAAGCCGAACAAACAAATATTAAATACATTGGTGTTACCGGGGGTAAGTCTAGCGACCTCCCTGATAAACTTAAGAATATCCCTATATGCAA
>CALJHI010000003.1 GCA_938075575.1 uncultured SAR86 cluster bacterium
GTGCTCAGTTTGCTACATACACTGATCCTAGACTATGGGGTGTATCTTTCGGTACAACATTCTAAGCAGTTAGCTTACTTTTTAAAAAGCCCAGTTTACTGGGCTTTTTTTATGCCTATAATAAAGGCCATGAAAAACAATTTCCCTTATCAATCTAAACCTATAACCGTTACCAAAGACATGTGTGATCAAAACGATCATATGAATGTTGCATTCTATTATCAAGCTTTTGATCTTGGATACACCCCTATGTATTTAAACGAAATGGGTTTCTCAGAAGCATATTTTAATTCAGGATTCTCAACATTCACTTTAGAAGATAGCATAAGATACTTAAAAGAATTTAGACTGGATGATTTAATGCAACCTGCCTTTAGTTTATATAATGTAAACAATAAATTAGTTCATATAACCGGAGGTCTTTTCGATAATGATGGAAATCTATGCGCTATCTTTGAGACTATACTTGGTCATATCGACATGAATAAAAGAAAAACTGCTAATTTTTCTCAGTCTAGATTAGAAGCACTCCTTAATCTCAAGAGTGAACATGCAAGAAATTTTGAAATTCCGTTTGATATAAGATTAAAAATAAAAGATTTGGTTTAATATAATAATATGAAAAAATTTCTATCTATTCTTTTTATTTTAAATCTAGCACTGCCAGTTGCCTCTGCTTTTTCAATAATGACATACAATGTTGAGAATCTTTTTGATACTCTTGATGATAAAGGCAAAGATGATAAAGCTTACCTGCCTCTTTCTCAAAAACAATCACAAAAGCATATAGACTCATGCAACAAAGTTAAGGTTAAAAAGTGGAGAGAGGAATGTTTATACTTTGATTGGACTGAAGACGCTAAAAATAAAAAATTAAAGAATATTGTTGAAGTTATTTTAAGTTCTAAAGAAAACGGACCTGATTTAATAGCATTACAAGAAGTAGAAAATATTAATGTATTATCTGAGTTGTATGATCTATTGGAACCTTATGGTTATATTGACTTTACGCTCCTTGAAGGAAATGATTATAGGGGGATAGATAATGCATATATTTCAAAATATAAAATGTCTAATCAAAAACTAAATAAAATTAAATTTTCACCTGAATATGCCTCTAAAGATACTAGACCTATTTTTGAAATTCATATAAACGTAGATGGAGAAGTTTTAAGAATTTACAATATACATTTCCCAGCTCCATATCACCCTACCGGAATGAGAGATGACTCATTTGTTTCTTTGGATAGGCTTATTGAAGCGCATAAAGATCCTTTTATTGCATTAGGAGATTTTAATGTAACTGCTGCAGAGGCATCTTCAGAGAATACTTTTTATAAGCTCGAAAATAAATGGGCTATTTCAAATCACGAAGGTTGTGAAGCCTGCAAAGGCTCTCATTTTTACTGGAGAGACAAAAGTTGGTCCTATTTAGACAAGATTTTAATTTCAAAGAATAGGGGCCTTAAATTTAATAATAATTCGATTAATACTATTGCTATAAAAATAAATACTAATGAGCAGGGTATACCAGAAGGCTTTAATACAAAAAATGGACATGGTGTATCAGACCATCTTCCAGTATATGCTGAAATTGTTTTCTAGTTTGTTAGCCTATAATTCCAAAGATGAGACATTATGAGCATAGTGCCTGAAATTATTGTTAGAAGTATTTCATAGACAAGAGGCATCATTAGGGCAACAAGAAGACCTATAAAACCAAGAGCTCCTATAGCCATAGGTTGAACTTGTTTATGAATTTTGTAGGAGGAAGGAAAACTAATCAATCCAATTATAAATACTATTAGTACTAGCAATGGATGTATAAATTCTTCTGATAAAGCAATAAAACTAACAGACCCAACACCACCCCAGACAAAAAGAGAGAACAAAAGGCAATGCACAACACATATTCCAGAAAACAAGATTCCTAGACTATCTTTCATTAATTATTAAAGGGAGGTTTTAATCTCTCCAACCGCCTCTATCAAAGATTCGCATATAGGTTAATTGATCATGTTCTGAGTTATTAGATACTTTTGCATAATCACCTGATTGGACAAGAATGACATCTCCTGCTGAAAGGTCATAAGAGTCTTCATGTTGAATACCATATGAAGGGTCAGAACCATGACCTTCTGTAGAATTCATATACTCTATGACTTCCATAGTTCCTCTACCATTTGTAATTATATAAACAACGTCAGAATCAATAAGTTTATGTCCTTTAGTTGATTTGCCTGGCTCAATAATAGTTCTGCTTGCAATAACTCTTTCAAGAAGACTATTTGTCCATACTGAATAATCTGATCCAACTGTTTTTGGCGCTCCGCCGACTCTAAAATTATTATATTTTTTTGCCATATCTAACCTCTAAACTGAAATATATTGAATTATCTAATCTTACTATAATTTGATGATAGCAGTGTTGTAATTATTTACAAAATGATTATATAATCATTTTCCACGCTTTTTGATTCAGCTTGCTAGCGTGTAATAAATAAGCTAAAAAGAAGAATTCTTAAAAAAATTCCTATTTTTTGTGCTGATAATATTAACTTTTATTATTAGGAAAAATATCATGACTAAATCATACAAAAACCCTGCAACTATTGGCTTGCATGCAGGTTGGAGAAAGGACGAGAACACAAACTCAGTGGCCGTACCAATTCATCAAACTACTAGCTATCAATTTGATAACTCAGACCACGCTGCTAATTTATTCGGCTTATCTGAATTAGGAAATATTTACTCAAGAATAATGAATCCTACTTGCGATGTTCTTGAGAAAAGACTTTCAGAACTTGAGGGTGGTGTGATGGCTTTAGCTGTAGCATCAGGTCAGGCAGCTTCCGCATATGCTATTCAGAATATTGCTAAAAATGGTGACAATATTGTCGCATCCTCGCATTTATATGGCGGAACCTACAATCAGTTTAAGAATAGTTTTAGTGATATGGGTATTGAGGTTAGATTTGTAGATCCATCTGATCCAAATAATTTTTTAAATGCAACCGACGAAAATACAAGAGCTTATTATGGAGAAGTATTACCTAATCCAAGCTTTGAAGTTTTTCCGATACAAGAAGTTGCTGACCTTGGCAGACCTCTAGGAATACCTTTAATTGTTGATAATACCGCTGCTCCTATTATTTGTAAGCCTATTGAACATGGAGCTGCAGTAGTAATTCACTCAACTACAAAATTTATTGGAGGTCATGGAACCTCAATTGGTGGAATTATTATAGATAGTGGAAACTTTGATTGGGAATCTGCTGGTGCTGAGAGACAGCCTGCTTTAAATACTCCTGATCCATCATATGGCGGAGCTGTATGGGTCGAGGCTGTTAAACCTCTTGGTCCAATTGCTTACCTTCTTAAGGCCAGAGTAACTCTATTAAGAGATATGGGTGCCGCAATGAGTCCATTTAATGCATTTATGTTTATTCAAGGACTAGAAACGCTTTCTTTACGAATAAGAGAGCATTCAAAAAATGCAGAAAAAGTTGCACAATTTCTTGAATCACATGAAGCAGTTGAAAGAGTAATATATCCCTCTGTTCAAGACGGTGTTGCAAAAGAAAGGGCTCAAAAATACCTCAAAGGTGGCAATGGTGCTCTTATGGGGTTTGAGTTAAAGGGTGGTGTAGACGCAGGTAAGAAATTTATAGACTCCTTAGAGCTTCTCTACCACGTTGCAAATATTGGTGACTCAAGATCATTGGCAATACATCCGGCAAGCACTACACATAGCCAGCTAACCCCTGAGGAGCAATTGTCTACTGGAGTAACTCCAGGCTTTGTAAGACTTTCTATTGGAATAGAGCATATTGATGATATTATTGAGGACATCAATCAGTCACTAGAGAAAATTTAATAATTTTGAGCCAAGAATTAGTTACATATATTACTCTTGGCTCAAAAGTTCGACTCTCAAAAGTTAAAAAATTTAAAGTCGACGAGCATGAAGAATGCATCCATTTAAATTATGAAAGCTCTATTGAGCAATCTCTTGATGAAGCAATAACTGAAGCAAAAGGTGGCTTAATTGTTTTATTACCACCATCTTCTTTTCCAAGCATTGAAAGTAGAGAAATTTTAAAAAAAATTTCTTTAGTTAATGTTTCTGCATGGGGTTGGTTTAAGCACAACAGTAAGAGGAAGAATATTGCTCAAAATATTGGGAAAATAACTACTTTTATAAGTGGCGTACCCTCATTAGAACAAGGCCTATATTTCAGCAGAAGGTTATATTTTTCAGTTGGCGGGCTTGGAATGATAGGCAATTCACCATTTTCAGAAATCTCCAAAAGACTTCAGTCTCGTCTAGATCCTCAAAAACCTCTTTCTCCTCTTTCAATAAGAACAAAAAACCTTAAACTTGAATAATGGAAGACAGACTTTTAATTCAAGCAAATAAGCTCTCATATAAGATTAATGATAATAAACTTTTTTCTAATTTTTCATTGTCACTTTCAGCAGGTCAGGCAATACACATTAAAGGCTCTAATGGTTCAGGTAAATCTACTCTATTAAGGATATTGGGAGGGATTACTGAACCCTCGAAGGGATTTGTTGATAAGAAACCTAATATAAATCTTTCCTACTTAGGACATAAGAATGCTCTCAAAACATATCTAACAGTTAGAGATAATTTAATCCTTTTAAATCTTAAAGGTAAAAGGGAAATTAATAATTTACTAGATTTATTTGGTCTAAATGACAGGCTAGACATTGTTACTGGAAATCTCTCCTTTGGACAACAAAAAAAGCTTGCTTTAATAAGGATATTTATTAATAAATCTGACTTAATATTACTTGATGAGCCATTTGTAGGATTGGATTCAGAAACCCAAGAAATATTGTCTAATTTTTTAAACAAAAAAGTATCTGAGGGGGTAGGTTTAATTTTCACTTCTCATATTGCTGCAAATATTCAAGCTAACACTGTGAGTATCAGCTCATGAGAATTCTGACTACATTTAAACAAGAAACTTTAAAGCTTTTAAAAAAAACTAGAGCTTGGCTAGGCCCAATTCTTGTTTTTGTACTTATTATGATTGCATATCCTCTAACTGTAGAGTTATCAAGTCAGAATTTATCTGATGCTTTTTATCCAGTTTTATTTATTTCTTGTTTGCTAGTAATGATGCTTGCAACAGAGGGGATTTTTCTTGAAGATTTTGAAGACGGATCTCTTGAACAATTAGTAATAACTGGAAATTCTCTATATCAATCTATAATTATAAAAATATTTATATATTGGTTATTTATAGGCATTCCTATTTCTATTTTAGGTTCTTTATTTAATGTAGGATCTGGCAACACAATGGACTCATCTCTAATGTTGCTTCCACCTTTAATGATAACAACTTATATTTTTCTTATATTATTTTGTTTTGGTAACGCATTAAGCCTCACTAAAGGCTCTGTGCTTGGAACTCTTATAACTATGCCTCTTTTGCTACCTATATTAGTTATTCTTGGAAAGTTAACAACAGCGATTTTATTTAATATTAACTATTTTGGATTCTTGATTCTGCTTTTTGGTATCTTATCGATTATAATATTCATATTTCCTGCGATTATTTCAAAAATCATTAAAACTCACTTGGAGTAATTGTTAAGAGAAATCATTAACACTGTGATTAAAAAATTTATACATCAATTTGCTTCGCCTAAAACGTACTTCTTGCAAGTAAAACGTCTATATCCATGGGTTTTTTATATATCGATAGCAATATATGTTGTTGCAATTACATGGGGGCTGCTTTTTACTCCTAAAGACTTTGTGCAAGGTAACTCTTATAGAATTATTTACTTTCATGTTCCTGCCTCGTTTATAGCCCAGTCTCTTTATGCAGCAATGGCTTTCAGTAGCGCCGTTTACTTAATTTGGAAAGTGAAACTTGCCGCATACCTATCAAGGTCTATTGCTCCTGTTGGTGCAACTGTGACTCTAATTGCTCTTATATCGGGATCAATATGGGGTATTCCTACTTGGGGAACATGGTGGGAATGGGATGCAAGGATAACCTCAACATTAATCTTATTTATAATGTATCTAGGACTAATTTCATTGCACAACTCCTTTAACAATTTTGAAAAAGCCGATAAGTTATTTTCATATCTAGCTATTATTGGCTTTATACAAATACCAATTATTAAAAAATCAGTTGACTGGTGGAGCTCGTTGCATCAACCAGCATCAATTACAATTTCTGATAAACCATCTATTGATCCTGTAATGCTTTATCCATTATTTTTATCAATCATTGGCTTTTCTGGGCTGGTTGCATGTTTGGTAATTCTTTCTTCAAAGGTGCAGATATATAAAAGAGAAAAAAATAAAAACTGGATAAAAGACTATGTCTAATTTTGCATTTGACTCTTTTGATCAAATTATAAATATGGATGGCCATGGATTATATGTATGGTTGGTATTTTTGATATTTCTTATTTCAATTACAACATCTTTTATAGTTTTTAACTCACTAATAAAAAAATATAAATCCCAAATTAGATGAAACAACATAGAAAAAAGAGATTATTAAATATTCTTTTAATATCCTCACTCTCAGGAGCTGGCGTTTTAATGGTCTTGTATGCACTTAATACTAACCTTGATTATTTTTTCACTCCAAGTGAAATTATTTCAAAAGAACTACCAAAAAATAAAAGAGTGAAAGTCGGTGGAATGGTTTTAGAAGGCTCTGTTGAAAGAGATTCTTCAAATATAAAATTTGTAATAACTGATTACCAAGAATCTATTTCAGTTCAATATGCTGGAATAGTTCCTGATCTATTTAAAGAAGGTAGCGGGGTGGTCGCATTGGGATATATAGATAAGAATGGCCTTAAGGCTGAAAAGATTCTTGCAAAGCATGATGAGAACTATATGCCCCCAGCACTAAAAGATTAATGTTAGTTGAAATTTCACATTATCTTTCAATTCTCTCAACGGCAGTATTTTTACTTACATTTACTCTTGTAATAATTTTGGATTCCGCATCTCGACATTCAGAAATCTTAATCAGAAGATCATACTCTCATGGGTTTGTATTATTTTTAATATCTTTTCTAATATATGTATATCTTGCAATCACTGATAATTTTTCTGTAATTTATATATCTCAACATTCAAACTCACTGCTCCCCACCTTCTATAAAGTTGCCTCAATTTGGAGTGCTCATGAAGGATCGATGTTTTTATGGATTCTATTTTTAAGTTTATGGGGATTCGCATTTAATTTATCTAAAGATAGTGAAACAAGAATCAAAAATATTAGTATAGGAATAATCTCATTAATCATTGTAGGATTTCAACTTTTTCTTTTAATTACATCAAATCCATTTGAAACCAATTTACCGTATCCACCTTTAAATGGAGCAGATATTAATCCTGTCTTACAAGACCCCGGATTAGTTATACATCCTCCTTTTCTATATTTAGGCTATGTTGGTTTTGTTATTCCTTTTTCTTATGGATTAGCTTTTTTAATAAATAGTAATGAAAGTGTTAATTGGGAAAAGAAGACCAAGTCATGGTCAGTTTTTGCTTGGGTTTGCTTAACAATCGGAATTTGTCTTGGTTCCTGGTGGGCATACTATGAATTGGGTTGGGGTGGATATTGGTTTTGGGATCCTGTTGAGAATGTTGCACTCATGCCATGGTTGGCTGCCACAGCCTTTGTTCACTCTCTTAGCGTAGCATCTAAATCAAACACATTAAGGATTTGGACCTTGCTGTTATCAATAATAGTTTTTTCTTTGAGCCTATTCGGAGCTTTTATTGTTAGATCAGGAATAATTGACAGCATTCACTCATTTGCAAATGATCCACAAAGAGGAATGTATCTCCTAGCCTTTATAGGGGCTATTTTATTCTTATCTTTATCCTTATTCTCAGCAAAAATAAATCTACTGACCGCACAAAATGAACTTAAATCACAATCTAAAGAATCTTTCATTTCTTTAAATAACATTTTTTTTGGAGTGCTTATCTTTTCAACGATGATGGGAATAACTTATCCGCTGATATATGAGTTAGCATACAATCAAAAAATTAGTGTTGGGGCTCCTTTTTATAATGCTATTTATGCTCCTATAACAATTCTAGCTTCCATAATTCTTGTTATATCAATTGAATCTAGATGGGGAAGAGGATTTAAAGAAGCAAAAAAATATAATCAATTGTATGTCTCTATTTTAATTAGTGGATTAGCTACTCTTGCTCTGAGATATTTTAAGAGCGATATTTCGTTAATTATCCTTGCATCTTTCTTTGTTGGAATTCTCATTATTTCAAGGTACCTAATTTTAATTAGCATCAACCTGCGCACAAATAAATATACAAACATCCAAAGCGCAATTGCTCACATGGGCCTTGGCTTATTAATTTTATCAATTTCTGCTAATTCTATATTTAGCTCTGAAAGAGTATTTAATATGAAACCAAATGAAACGAAAGATTATATGGGCGTCTCATTAACTTTTGATGAGCTCCAGCTAATAAATAATTCTAATCATGACTCTATTAGAGCTGCATTTAAAGTAACTGATATAAATGGAAGAATTTCTATGCTTTATCCTGAAAAAAGAAAATATTTCGCAAGAGGACAAATCACCTCAGAAACGGCTATCAAGATTACTCCAAAAAGAGATATTTATATAACCCTTGGCGACCAACTTGAGAACGGAAGCTGGGTAGTTAACCTTCAGCTAAATTACTTTATTAGATATATTTGGTTTTCAGCAATATTAATGGCTATATCTGGCTTAATAATTGTAGGGAAATCATCCAGGGCAAGGTCATGAAGCATTTGTTAAGGCTATTAATTTTTATAATTCCTATTTGTATATTTTCATTCTTCTATGCCTATCTCTCTAAAGATAACTTTTATCCCGGCGCAGATTACAATAATTTTAATATTCCCTCATTTGAGCTAAATAATCTTTACGAGGAAAAGCCATTGACTAACAATGACTTAGAAGGCAACTATATAATAAATGTTTGGGCAAGCTGGTGTATCACATGCCGAATTGAACATAGATTCCTCTCAAACCTATCTAATAAAGGTATTAGATTAATAGGACTGAATTATAAAGATGACAGATCAGATGCAACTGAATGGCTTGAGAAATATGGAAATCCATATGAATTAATTATTCATGACTTTCAAGGAAGTCTTGCTCTTGATATGGGGGTCACAGGAGCGCCTGAAACCTTTTTAATATCCAATGGTGAAGTTCTTGTTCATTATAGGGGTGAAGTCAATGAGATGATTTGGGAAGATGTTTTTATCAGCATGATTCGTGAGAAAGGTATTGAGTTATGAGTAAGTATTTTTTTATTTTCTTTTGTTTTTTTAGCCTTCAACTTTTACCAGACTCTTATTATGAGTTTGAAAATATTGAGGATGAGAAAAGGTTTTTTAATTTAATCAAAGAAATCAGATGTCCCAAGTGCACAAGTGGTTCTTTAGCAAGCTCTAACGCACCTGTATCTGAAGATCTTAAAAAAGTAATTTCAGAAATGATAGAGGAAAATAAATCTGATGCGGAGATTAAAGCTTTTATAGCAAATCGTTTTGGCAAAGACACCCTTTACGATACTCCTATTGAACCAAATACATATATGCTTTGGTACTCTCCTTTTATATTTTTACTCATATGCCTATCAGTTTTTATTTTTAGAAAAAAAATATAATGATTTTTTATATTTTATTAACAGTTTTTGCGTTTATACCCTTTGGAGCCTATCTTCTTGCCCAAAGAACACAAAATAAAGGGCTTGTGCTGGGGTTTGCATTTTTTTATTTATTAGGGAGTCTTTATATATTCACTGGTAATTTTTATAAGTTTAATCCTTATGCATTAATTGAAGTTAATAAAAAGATAATATCTAAAATAAACAATGATGAGATTATAGATATTAGTCTTTACTCTAAATTAGACCAATATTCAAAGGAAGACATATCCAAACTTTGGGCTCAATCATATCTAGTTGATGCTCTCGAAAAGAAACATTTTCAGTCTGCTGAAAGCATAATCTCTATAGCTGAAAGCTTATATACAGAGCCAGATGAAAAATTAGTATTTTATTCAATGTACACTCTTTTAAGAGATACAAGATTTCCAGAATTTTCAGCAGCTTCATTTGTTATCTCATCCACACACCCCAATGAGTGTGTTGAGACTGAAGTGCAAGTTCAACTTCAAATCATCGATGGTCCCGGAGTTCCAATAGCTGAGAAAGTATTTAACAATGTTAACGAGTTTTCTTTATCTAATGCAGACTCTTTAATACCTGGTTTTGATATAGCTTCAGCCTTACTAAATAATGAATCAGTAGAGGTTTTTATCAACCTTAACTGTGCCCTTAGCAACGAGAACTATTCATTTAATTCTGTATTTATTTTTGATCCAAATAACCCTATAAATTCTTATAAAATTAACCAAAATCAATGGTCTAAAACTAAACAATAGTTTAATATAAGTAGTTGTTAACAACTTATCAAAATGCAGCTTAAACACATTAAACTAGCGGGTTTCAAGAGCTTTGTAGATCCTACAAAAATAGCCTTTCCTACAAACTTAGTTGGTGTGGTTGGTCCTAATGGCTGTGGAAAATCAAACGTCATTGATGCTGTTAGATGGGTGCTTGGTGAGCTGTCTGCTAAAAATCTTCGTGGTGAGTCAATGGTGGATGTAATCTTTAATGGAACAGACTCGAGGAAGCCTTCTGGTCAATGCAGTATTGAGCTACTTTTTGATAACAACAGTGGAAAAATCGGTGGTGAATATGCTTCTTTTAATGAGATTTCAATTAAAAGAGTAATGACTCGCGATGCTCAATCTAATTATTTCATAAACAATACAAAGTGTAGGCGAAAAGATGTACAAGACATATTCCTTGGCACAGGACTTGGCCCGAGCTCTTACGCAATAATTGAACAAGGAATGGTTAGCAAGTTGGTAAGTGCAAAGCCAGAAGAATTAAGAACCCATATCGAAGAGGCTGCCGGAGTATCAAAATATAGAGAGCGAAGAAGAGAGACTGAATCTAGAATCAAAAAAACAAAAGAAAACCTTTCAAGAGTAAAAGATATTAGAGATGAAATTGCTCGACTGATAAAAAGACTTGAAAATCAAGCGAATGCAGCTGAAAGATACAATGCTCTTAAAGAGAAAGAGGTAGAGAATAAATTTGATACAGCTATTTTATTATCACTTCAAGCTAAGAATAGTAGAGATAAGTTCCAAAAAGAATTAGATGCTTTTAAAAGAGACCTGCTTATTAAAGAGGCAGAAGTAGAAACAAAACAATCTCAAATCGACGACTTTAGAACGCAAAATGAATCTGTTGTAAATGCTTATGAAAATGCCCAAAAGAGCTTTTATTCTATTGGCGCAGATATAGCTAAATATGAAGCGAACCTAAAAAATATAAATAGAGACGAAATAAATAACAAAGCCAGCTTAGAGAAAGCTAAAAATAACTATGAGGAAGCATCGAAAAAACAAGCTGCTTTTAAAGATTTAAGTCCAAAAGAAAAAGAGTTGAAATTAAATATATCTATCATCAAAGCTTTTGATGCTATGAAAAATAAAGAAGATATTGACTCACAACTTAAACCTCTCTTAGTTAAAAATACTGAATTGAGTGAAAAAATTAACTCCTATAATTCTAAAATCAACTCAGTAAAAGAAGAAAATTTATCTTTAACCAATCAGCTAGAAGAGTCACAAAAGTTAACTTTTTCATTAGATGCAAGCATTAATAACTTAAAAAATAATATTCAAAAACTACAATCTCTAGAGGATAAGACTAGATCCGATTTAGATATAGCTAAGCTTAATTATGAGGATGCCCTAAAAAAAGAAGAGAGCATGGAAAATTTAAGTCCAAAACAAAAAGCTTTTGCAGTGCTGGATAATATTATTAATCTACTAGGCGAATATAATTTTACAAAAGGCGGTATTCAGGATAAGGCAACTCAATTAAAAGAACTCTTGGGAGATATTCTTCAAATAGCTTCAGCTCAATCAAAATCATTAACAGATCAGCTATTAAAAAGACAAAACGAACTGAAGCTTTTACTTGAATCAACTGCAGAGGATCATAAAAAAACAGTAAACGAATTATCCAACCTTAAGACTAAAAAAGAAAAATCAGATTTAGAGCTGGAAAGTCTTAAAGAGAATAAAAAACAAGTTGATCTAAAAATTAGTGCCATAGAGGAAAAAAAATTCCTTAAGGATAGTGAATTAAAGTTGATTAACGATGAGATAAATAAATTTAATCTTGAATTACGAACATATGAAATTAACCTCGAAAATGCATTAAATAGTCTTTCAAGAGCTGGTATCAGCATTTCTGATTTAAGTGCTAGTGATTACCATGGTATGGATCTTGATTTGCTTGAAAACTCATTAGGTGAAGTTCAGGAAAATATATCTAAATTGGGGAATATAAACTTTACTTCACCAGAAGAATATCAAGAAAGACAATCTGAGTTACAGAATCTAATTGATGAGGGCGAAAAAGAAAGATCTTCTATTGAATCCATAATGTCAGAATTAGTCCAAAGAAGTTCAGAAGCTGAAAAGATTCTTTTAGATATCAGACAAAAACAATCTCATTTTAATGAAAATCTTAGAAACCTTGAGAGCAAGAAGCAACTTGCAGAGATTGATGTGAAAAAGATTGCAGATAAGATTACAGACACAAGATTAGAGCTAAAAACATATGAAATAAATCTTGAAAATGCTAATGAACAAATTAAAGAATCTGGTTTAAAGGTTGATGATATTGATTATGAAAAGTACAAGGAAATGGATTTATCTAAACTTCAAGATGATCTAGCTGGCATTCAAGCAAAGATTATTAGACTAGGAGCAATCAATTTAGCTGCCCCAGATGAAATAGCTGAGGAGTCAAAAAGAAAAGAAGAACTCGATGTTCAATATGAGGATCTTACTAATGCATTAGAAAAACTTTCATCAGCTATAAAGAAAATTGATAACGAAACTAAATCAATGTTCCAAAATAGTTTTGATGCTGTTAATGCAAGAATAAAAGAAGTTTTTCCTAAATTATTTGGAGGAGGCTTTGCTGAACTTACATTAACTGATGATGATCCTTTAAATGCAGGTGTTGTATTGATGGCAAGACCACCAGGTAAGAAGAATTCTTCGATTTCACAGCTCTCCGGAGGTGAGAAGGCCTTAACAGCTTTATCTCTAGTGTTCTCAATATTTGAATTAAATCCAGCCCCATTTTGCATGCTAGATGAAGTGGATGCGCCCCTAGATGATCTTAATACAATGAGATTTATTAATATGGTCGAAGAGATGTCCAAGGATGTTCAGTTTATTTTTATCACTCATAATAAAGTGTCAATGGAGAAAAGTGATCACCTTATGGGCGTAACGATGCAGGAACCAGGGGTCTCTAGATTAGTTACAGTTGATATGAATCAAGCTCTTGAGTTTGTAGAAACTTAGAATGCAAAATAATACTGAAATATATTTAATTGGTTTAACAGTCTTAGTATTCTTGATAGCTGTTTTCTTTGTAATAAAAAAAATCTCATCTAATGGTGAGCTAAAGGTAAAAATAGAGCCTGTGATTGATGGTCAGCACCATGAAGATGATCTTGATGGTGAAAACATTATTGCTAAATCTCAAAAATCTTTTAATTTTGATGTTAGTGAAGACTTGAGTGATGATGAAGAAGAGGGGGATCATGAATTAGCAATTCTAAATTTAATCTCTGTGGATAAAAGTAAATTTGATATTGATCAATTATTTGGATTTATGGAAAATTGTAATGCCCAACTAAGACATGGTTTTTTTGTTCTTAAAAACCCTCAAGGAAATGAATTATTTCGTGTAGCAAATGCATTATCACCTGGAACATTTGAAGAGGATTCAGATACCTTTGCAATAGTGGTTGCAACAAACCTTAGTTTATCTGACGATCCACTTCAAACCTTTAGAGAAATGTTAAATTTTTCATATAGTTTTTCTGAAAAGTTTTATGCAAATATTTGTGATGAAGAAAGAGCTCCAATTACCAAGCAAATGATTTCTCACATTGAATCAAAAGCACAAGAAATTATGAGATTAAAGCAGCTTAAAAATATAAGCTAGGTGAAATATTGAACTCTACAGAATATGAAAATCTAAAAAATCAAATACGGATCCATGATTATAATTATTATGTTTTGGATGACCCGGATATTACGGATTTAGAATACGATAAACTTTTTCGATCTCTTATTGAATTTGAAGCAAAAAATCCAAGTATTGTATCTAATGATTCTCCAACTCAAAGAGTTGGAATATCTCCTTCCTCTGGTTTTAATACATATTCCCATAAAAAACAAATGCTATCTTTATCAAATGTATTCTCTAAATCGGAGCTTGAGGATTTTTTTACTAGGTTGCAAAAAAGGCTCCCAGGAATTAATGAATTTGATATTTTATGTGAACCGAAAATGGATGGTGCTGCTGTATCTATAATTTATGAGAATGGCATATTAGTAAGAGGTGTTACAAGAGGGGATGGTGCCGTAGGTGAGGATATTACTTCAAATATTAAAACTATTAAGTCTATTCCTCAAAAACTTTTATTTTCTAAAGAAATTGAAATTCCCAGTTATTTAGAGATTAGAGGAGAAGTCTATATCTCAAAAGCGGATTTTTACAAACTCAATCAAAATGCGATAAAAAATGATGATAAAGTTTTTGCAAATCCTCGAAATGCTGCAGCAGGGTCTTTAAGGCAGTTAGATCCCGTCATAACCTCAAAACGCCCCCTATCATTCATTGCGCATGGTTTTGGAGAGTGTCATGGTCTTGATTTTTTAAGTTTAAATGATTTCTTTAGAAAAATTTCAATTTTAGGGCTTCCTGTAAATAAACTTAATGCTG
>CALJHI010000004.1 GCA_938075575.1 uncultured SAR86 cluster bacterium
TTTGTCCTTCTTGATAAAATTTGAATCATTCTTTCAATTTCTGATGACCTACCTATTAATGAATCAATTTTATTGTCTTTAGCTAAATTGTTAAGGTTGATGAGATAGTTAGTCTCAGGTGAAGATTCTTTTGGAGAATTATCATCAGACGCCCTCTCCTCTTCAACAACATCATCTGACTCTTTGGGGCCATGTGATAAATAAGAAACAACATCAAGCCTTGATAAGCCACTCTTATTTAATAAATAAACTGAATGACATTCCTTTTCTGAAAAGATAGCAACAAGAACATTAATTGGCTTTACAACTCCTTTTCCTTGCGACTGGATATGAAAAACTGATCTTTGAAGAACTCTTTGAAAACCTAAAGTTGGTTGAACTTGTTTTTTTTGATCAGCTCTTTGGATGGTTGTTTTAGATAAATGATCATTAATTGAAGCTTTCAATGAATCTATATTGATGTTGTAAGATTTTAAGCAAGAGACAACATCAGAGTCAGTTAGTATCATCAAAAATAGGTGTTCTACAGTTATATACTGGATATTTGAATCTTGTGCCTTATCAAAAAGAGCTGCAATTGATAGTTCTAGATCTTTACTAAACATATTAGTCAGTTAATGGTTCAATTTCACTTAACAGAGGATGGTGATGGCTTTTCGCAAGCTCATTCACTTCATGTGACATCATTTCTGCTATTTCTTTAGAAAATATACCACAAACACCCTTACCTTTTGTATGAACAGCCATCATTATTTCTGTTGCTTTCTCATGATTGTGATTAAAAATAGATTGGAGAACATATACAACAAACTCCATAGGTGTGTAATCATCATTTAGTAAGATGACCTGATATAAAGGCGGCTCTTTAACTTCAGGTTCTTTTTCAAGTACAGAAGTTCCTAAATTATTTGAATCAGGCGCTTCTGAAGAAAGTTCAAACATTACATTCTTTTAACCATTTCATCTGCGAAGCCGGAACAAGAAACAAGATCTGCACCGTCCATCATTCTTTCAAAATCATATGTAACTTTTTTAGCGCCAATAGTTCTTTCCATTGATTTAATAATTAGATCAGCAGCCTCTGTCCAACCCATGTGACGTAACATCATTTCTGCAGATAAAATTAATGAGCCTGGATTTACCTTATCCTGTCCAGCATATTTTGGTGCAGTGCCGTGAGTAGCTTCAAAGACTGCATACTTATCTGATAGATTAGCTCCTGGCGCAATTCCAATACCGCCTACGCATGCAGCTAATGCGTCTGAAATATAATCACCATTAAGATTCATGGTTGCTATCACATCATAATCTTTAGGTCTGAGTAATATTTGTTGTAAAAATGCATCGCAGATAACATCTTTGATAATAATCTCGTTACCTGTTTTTGGATTTTTTATAACCTGCCACGGTCCACCATCAAGCTCTTCACCATTATATTCTGTAGTAGCTATTTGATAACCCCAATCTCTAAAGGCACCTTCGGTAAACTTCATAATATTACCTTTGTGAACGAGGGTTACAGACGATCTGTCATTTTCAATTGCGTAATCAATAGCTGATTTAACCAATCTCGAAGTTCCTTCAAAGGAAATAGGTTTAACACCCAAACCAACATTTTGCGGGAATCTTATTTTGTCACTCTTAAATTCATTCTTAAGAATATCTACTAATTTGGAAGCTTCATCAGTATTAGCTTGAAATTCAATGCCTGAATAAATATCTTCAGAATTCTCTCTGAAGATAACCATATCAACATTCTGTGGTTCTTTAACAGGCGAAGGAACTCCATCAAAGTATCTAATTGGTCTTAAGCAAACATATAAATCAAGCATTTGTCTTAAAGATACGTTTAATGATCTTATGCCGCCACCAACAGGAGTTGTTAAAGGGCCTTTAATACTAACTACATAGTCTCTAAGGGCATCTAGTGTTTCTTCTGGAAGCCATACATCATCTCCATAAACTTGTGTGGCTTTTTCACCACAATAAACCTCCATCCATTCAATCTTTCTTTCACCTAGGTAAGCCACCTTAACAGCGCTATCAACTGCCCTTAGCATAGCAGGAGTAATATCAAAACCAATTCCATCTCCTTCTATAAAAGGAATGATAGGATTATTAGGTACTACAAGATTACCATCTATGTATGATATCTTTTCTCCAGAATCTGGAATTTGAATTTTTTCGTATGACATTTTTTACCCCGTATATAAGATTTCTTCATCAAAATCGGTGATAATTATACTCCTAAAATATTCAATATTAAATGTATTAAGCTGCTTAATGGATAAGAATAACAAAACTGTAGTTGTAGGCATGTCTGGTGGGGTTGATTCATCTGTAGCTGCTTATTTATTAAAGAAACAAGGCTACAAGGTTGTGGGTTTATTTATGCAAAATTGGCAGAATGAACCTGGTGAAATTTGTACCTCAGAGATAGACTTTAAAGATGCTTCAAGTGTTTGTGATTCTCTTGAAATTCCATTACATAGAGCTAACTTTTCTGATGAATATTGGGATCGTGTTTTTAAGGATTTTTTAAAAGAACACGAGAAAGGTAGAACCCCAAACCCTGACATCTTATGTAATAGAGAAATAAAATTTAAATCTTTTTTAGATTATGCACTAAAGATTGGTGCAGATTTTATAGCAACTGGTCACTATGCATCAATTGTAGAAAAAAATAACAGGACCTTCCTAGCAAGATCAAAGGATCTTAAAAAAGATCAAACATATTTTCTACATGAGGTAAGTGAAGGTGATTTTAAGAAAACACTCTTCCCATTATCTGATATTTCTAAAGATGATGTTAGAAAAATCGCAAATGATATAGGCCTGTCTACAGCAAAAAAGAAAGACTCTGTAGGGATTTGCTTTATTGGTGAGAGAAATTTACAAGATTTTCTCGGAAGATTTATAAACTTCAAACCTGGTAATATTAAGGATGAGGAAGGAAATATTATTGGTACACATAAAGGGTCGATTCTTTACACAGAAGGACAAAGACAAGGCCTTATGATTGGCGGTGTAAAAGGAAAACAGGAGCTTCCTTGGTACGTTTATAAAAAAGATATTACTAATAATGAATTATATGTTTGCCAGGGTGTAAATAATGAAAATTTAATGAGTGATATTATTGAACTAGATTCACTTCATAGAATAAATGATATTCATATTAATTTACCCTTTAAATGTATGGTCCAAGTAAGACACTTGCAAGAACCAATTGGTGCTCATATTGATTTAAAAGACAATGTATACACAATTAACTTCGAAAAGCCTGTTAGAGCTGCTGCTCCAGGGCAATCTGCAGTAATTTATGATGATAATATCTGTATTGGTGGTGGAATAATATCTAAATCATATTAATGTATTATTCTCATATAAAGTTTGTTATAAAGTGAATTATGAATAAGGATTTTAATAATATTTCACCGCTTGATAATAGATATGCATCAAAAATTGCAAACACACGATCTAACTTTTCTGAGTCAGCACTTATTAAAATTAGATTTGAAATCGAAATAGATTGGTTAATTTTTATATGTGTTAACAAGCCATCATTATTTAAAACTATAAGCAAAACTTCAATTTCAAAACTTTTAAAATTTAAAAGCAACTTCAATGATGACTATGTGCTTAAAATAAAAGAAATAGAGTCAGTAACAAACCATGATGTAAAAGCAGTTGAGTATTTTATTCGTGATTTTTTCAATAAAGATAAAGTTTTAAAAACCTATATTCATTTAATTCATTTTGGATTAACAAGTGAGGATATAAACTCTTTATCTTATGCAGTAATGTTAAAAAATGGTACAGATATATATTTAGATGAAATTCGTACTCTCAATAAAAACCTTTCATCTAAATCTAATAAATGGAAGTCTTTATCATTCTTATCAAGAACACATGGTCAACCAGCCTCTCCCTCTACTCTTGGTAAAGAAATGTCAGTTTTTAGTAAAAGATTAGCTACACAAATTGATATCCTTAGCAAAATCAAACCTTTAGCAAAATTTAGTGGTGCAACTGGCAATTATCATACTTTAGCTATACTGGATTCAAAAATTAATTGGGAAAGTTTTACTAATAAGTTTATTAAGCAATTTAAGATTTCACAAAATACTCATACAACACAAATAGAACCCCATGATTGGATAGCTGAAACATCTCACTCTATTATTAGAATTAACAATATCTTAATTGATTTAAGTCAGGATATGTGGATATACATTTCAAATGAAATATTTAAATTAAAACTTTTAAAAAATGAAGTTGGTTCTTCTACCATGCCACATAAGGTTAATCCAATAGACTTTGAGAATGCAGAAGGTAATCTAGGTCTTTCAAATGCCCTCTTTGAGTTTTTTGCTTCGAAATTAACTAAATCAAGACATCAGAGAGATTTATCTGACTCTACGGTTTTGAGAAATGTTGGTCTTGGATTTGGGTACTCAAATCTATCAATAAAATCATTACTTAGTGGATTGTCTAAGATTGAACCTAACAAAGAGTTTATTAAGACTGAGCTCGATAATAATTGGGAGGTTCTTGCAGAGCCATTGCAAACAATAATGAGATTTGAGGGTATTCCAGATGCTTATGAGCAACTGAAAAGTCTTTCAAGAGGATCCAAGCTTGATTTAATCACTTATCAATCATTTATAAATAATTTAAAAATTTCTGATAAATCTAAAAATATACTGCTAAATCTAAAGCCAAAAGATTATATCGGCTTATCAATTGAGTTAGCTAAATCATCTAAATAAGTTTTTTTTGTAGTAAAACTACTAAAATAATCACTTCTAAACCTTATTAAAACAGTGTTTTAATAAATATATTGACTCATAACATTAATTATTATCTACTTCACTACATATTAAATTTTAGGAATAATAATGAGCGATAAAATTGATGATATTAAAGCTATTAATGGAATGTCTGATAATAATTGGAAATCTATTAATCCAGAATATGTCCATAGAATGAGGTTACAAAACCAGTTTAAATCAGGAATTGATATTGCAAAATTTACTGCTTCTATCATGAGAAAGGATATGGATGCATATGATCAAAATCCTGAAATGTACACACAGTCATTAGGATGCTGGCATGGTTTTATTGGACAGCAAAAATTAATATCTATAAAGAAACACTTCCAGACGACTGATAGAAAATATCTATATTTATCAGGTTGGATGATTGCAGCATTGAGATCAGATTTTGGCCCACTACCAGATCAATCAATGCACGAAAAAACATCTGTTGCTTCGTTGATAAAAGAGCTATATACATTTCTTAGACAGGCTGATGCTAGAGAACTAGGCGGTCTCTTTAGAGATCTCGATAAAGCATCTGCTGATGAAAAAACTCTGATTCAAAAAAAGATAGATAATTATGAGACTCACATTGTTCCAATTATTGCAGATATAGATGCTGGATTTGGTAATGAAGAAGCTACATATTTAATGGCTAAGCAGATGATTGAGGCTGGAGCTTGCGCAATTCAAATAGAAAACCAAGTATCAGATGAAAAACAGTGTGGCCATCAAGACGGCAAAGTAACAGTTCCACACGCAGATTTTTTAGCCAAAATAAACGCAGTGAGGTATGCGTTTCTTGAATTAGGAGTTGATGATGGAATTATTGTAGCAAGAACGGATTCGCTTGGCGCTGGATTAACCAAACAAATAGCGGTCACAAAAGAAAAAGGTGATTTAGGAGATCAATACAACTCATTTTTAGATGTAGAGGAAGTGCCAGTAAATGAAATGAATCACGGAGATGTCGTTATAAATCAAAATGGAACATTAGTAAGACCCAAAAGACTTCCCAGTAACTTGTATAAATTTAAAGAAGGGACAGGTCAAGCAAGATGTATATTAGATAGCATTACAAGTCTACAAAATGGCGCAGACCTCATATGGATTGAAACAGAGAAACCTCACATAGGACAAATAGGTGAGATGATGGATGAGATAAAGAAAGTCATTCCAAACGCAAAACTTGTATACAACAATAGTCCTTCTTTCAATTGGACCCTAAATTTTAGACAGCAAGTATATGATAAGTGGCTTTTAGAAGATAAAGACCTGTCAAATTATGAAAGAGATGATTTGATGAACGAAAAATATGATGATACTGATCTTTCTATAGAAGCAGACGAGAAAATTAAAACTTTTCAAATGGATGCAGCTAAACAAGCTGGCATATTTCATCACCTAATAACATTGCCAACATATCATACAGCAGCTTTATCAACTGATAATTTAGCTAAAGAATATTTTGGTGATCAGGGAATGCTTGGGTATGTAAAAGGCGTCCAAAGAAAAGAAATTAGGCAAGGGATTGCCTGTGTAAAGCATCAAAATATGGCTGGTTCAGACATGGGTGATGACCATAAAGAGTATTTTGCTGGAGAGGCTGCGCTAAAAGCATCAGGTGATGATAATACAATGAATCAATTCTAATTACTGGTCACAGTTACTTGGATCTGTTCTCCCACAGATCTGACATGGTGAGCCTTCCTCGAGGTTCGCCATGCCCCCGCATGATCCCTTAATTGGCTCATTTTTAAGAATTAATCCAACAGCCAAACCTAAGAAAGAGAGCCCAATTATTGAAAAAGTAGCTAAAAAAGTATTCATTTAGTTAAATCATACCATTTATCAGAATAAATAAATCTCATTAAATTATCATTGCTTTTAATTATAAACATGACTGCTAAATCATTTTTATTTGCCATAGCCAAGCCCTTCTCAACGCCCATAACATTAAAAGCAGTTGCTAACGCATCAGCATTAGCTGCAGAATGAATGCTCAATGTTGTAACAGACAAGATATCATTACTAATAGATTTATAATTAATTGGATTAATTGTATGAGAAATTTTGGACCCATCATCATTATATTTAAAATTACGATATTCACCTGATGTAGCTATAGACAGCTTATTTCCGTTAATATTTGAAACTATGTATATAGGATTTGATGAAATGGATTGGGGGTCTTGTATTGCTATATTCCAGTCATTTTTATGATTAAATCCTTTCAGGGTTAATTCACCACCTATTTCAACAATATAATTATGAAAATTATTTTCCTCAAGGTATTCTGATATCAAATCAACAGCATAACCTTTAGCGATAGATGATAGATCAAACCAAAAATCACTATTTTTAGTTACAGAATAATTAGTTCTATTTAATAGATAACTTGAATTTCTACTATGATCTAGATTTTTATTAAAATCAGGAGAAAATCCCAATGAACTAGAAACTTTTCCAAGTTTAATATCATAAGAATTATTTGATAGCTCTTCTATTTCTTTAGCTAATGATAATATTTCAAATAAATAATCAGATACGTATACCTCAGATTCTTTACTATTATTTAATAAAGCAACCTCAGAATCTTCCTTGTAATTTGATGCAACATAATCAATTTTTGAGATGATTTTTTTTATAGAAGTCTTATGTTTGTCATTTAAAAAATCTATAGTTGTTATAGACCATGTTGTTCCGTATGCAGTACCTTTGTAAATATATGTATTTGATGAGTTATGTAAGTAAGCAACATAAAGACATAAAAGACCTACTATTAGAGCTATAAATTTCGATATAAACTTTCTACTTATCAATTTAGAAATTAACCACCAAAATCATCAAGAGCTATGTTTTCTGGCTCAACACCCAGGTCAAGCAACATGTCAATAACAGCTTTGTTCATCATTGGTGGCCCGCACATGTAGTACTCACAGTCTTCTGGTGCCTCATGGTTGGCAAGATAGTTTTTATAAAGAACATTATGAATAAAACCGGTATCTCCAGACCAATTATCTTCAGGTTGCGGATCAGACAATGCAACATGCCATTCAAAATTATCATATTTATTAGCAAGATCATTAAACTCATCTACATAAAACATCTCTTTTAGACTTCTTGCACCATACCAAAAAGTAATTTTTCTATCAGTATTAATTCTTAAAAGCTGGTCAAAGATATGTGATCTCATTGGAGCCATGCCAGCACCTCCACCAACAAAAACCATTTCATTGGGAGTTTCTTTTGCAAAAAACTCTCCAAAAGGACCAAATACTTTAACTTTATCTCCAGGTTTAAGATTAAATGTCCAAGAAGACATGATGCCTGGAGGTACATCCATACCAGGAGGTGGAGAGGCAATTCTAATATTGAATTTTATAACACCTTTTTCTTCGGGATAATTAGCCATTGAGTAGGCTCTTATTACAGGCTCATTATTAACAGCTTTATTATCCCAAATCTTAAATTTATCCCAATCAGAATGGTATTCCTCTTGTATATCGAAATCTTTATAGTTAATCTCGTATTCAGGTGCCTCTAGTTGAACATAACCTCCAGCTCTAAAATCAACATTCTCACCCTCAGGAAGCTTTAAAACTAATTCTTTAATAAAAG
>CALJHI010000005.1 GCA_938075575.1 uncultured SAR86 cluster bacterium
CTCCAATAATCAAAATACCAGCAATTAAATTTTTAAAGAAATCTTGAGCTCCTAGAGCTACAGCAACAGAAAAAAGCCCCAAACCAGCAACTAACGGCCCAATTTGAATTCCAAATATGTCTAAAATTATTGCTATTCCTATCACCCAAACAATAAATCTTGAAGCTCTTTCAAGCCACATTTGCATTGATGCAGTCAACCATGAGCTTGTTGATAAAGCCTCGAAAATTGGCCTTACAGCATTTGATAAAGCACTAAATATTGTAAATATGACAAAAGCTCTAACTATATTTGTTGCAATATCTCCAGCGAGTCCTGATATTGGTAAAATTAATGTACATATGTATAAAGCTATTGTTATTGGTACAAGCCCTATGGGTTTTTTTAAAGCATGAAGAATTTCATCATCAATCTTAGATTCTGTACTTTCAGCAAGCTTGCTTAGAGAGTTTATGATTAAAGAAATAACTAGACCTCTTAATAAAAAAGCGGCAAACAAGACAAATAAAGATGTAATTATTGAACCAAGATCAATACCAAGAAAACCCGTACTCCATACATCTTTAATTAAAATTATTAAGTCATTCATAAGTTTAAGAAAAATTAACTTAGGTTATTCTATAACTAAACCGCATTAATGGGTATAGAGATTATTTTTTAAAATTATCCTTTATTAAAAATGGAATATAAATTAAACAAAATGTTACTAATGCAATTGGTGTTGTTATAAGAAGGTGATACGGGGGCTCCGGAAAGAAATCCATTGGATTTGCGCCTTCAGGTTTTTTCATAAGATACCAAAAATTTGCTGGCTCGCCCAATGAAATATTTATTAGATATATGGTCGGAAGTAAGATAAATAATGTAATTAAAGAAACCAAGCCAACGTCTCTCAAAACAGGTCTATTCCCTAATGCTACAGTTGCATACATTATTCCTAAAATAATCATCCCATGCCCAATATAAAAATATATATATTCAATATCATATCTTTCTATATCAGGTGTTAGCATGGCAATCGAGGCTCCAGCCATTCCCCAAAAAAATGCAATTTTATAGCAAATTTTTGGACCGCCAAGCAGGAACCATGCAACAAATATCTCTGAGAGATCGCACATATGTAAAGGCAATGTTTCAACCCAATGATATGGATTTTCAAGCAAAAACTGATCTTTTATAGGCGAGCTAATAACATGCGCAATAATAATAAATGCTATAGCTTTTGATACTTTATCTAGAGATTTTTGATCAGCCCCCTTCATTTTTATTGGAACAATTATGCAGATAAGAACTACAACAAAAAGAGTGAGTAGATGCAAGTTAGAAAAAAGTACAAATGTATTGTCAGCCATAATAGTCCTTAATAATCCCCTAAAGTATTATAGATTAAATGCTTTAATTCTTTAAATTTTCTAATAAAAGATTTTCAGTAAGAATTGCTGGAAGTATGGATGGGTTTTTCATTCCAGGCGCCCAAAAAATATACAAAGGAACACCATTTCTTCCATACTTAGTTAATGATTGCAGAATATCAGAATCTTTATTTGTCCAATCAGCAACAACATAAGTAATGTTGTTAGACTTTAAATATTCTTTAACTTTCGGCCTAGAAAGCGCTATCTTATCGTTAGCCTGACAAGTGATACACCATGCAGCAGTATAATTTATTAAATAAGCCTGCTCTGTTTTCTGGAAATCACTTTCAATACCTATATACCAAATTTTTTCAGCACTACTTTCTTTTAACTGACTGTATTCTTTATCATAATTTGAAAAACTACTTATCTGCAAAATAATATAAAAAATAGATATAAAAAAAGTAAAACCAATAATTAATCTACTTTTAAAAGTTTTATAAACCCAGAATAATAATGAAACAATAAGCATACACAGTAGCAATACAATTAATTGGTCTGAGCTTGATTGAAAGCTAAAAACCCATATAAGCCATAATGAAGTTGCGAACATAGGAAAAGCAAAAAACTCTTTAAGTAACTCCATCCATTTTCCAGGTCTTGGCATGATTGATATTAATTTTGGATTAGCGCTCAGAGCAAGATAAGGAAATGCAAATCCAAATCCTAGGGATGCAAATATAGGCAATGTAGTTCCTGATGGTTGAACTAAGGCATAGCCTATAGCAGCACCCATAAACGGTGCTGTGCAAGGCGATGCTACAACCACAGCCAAGATTCCTGTAAGGAATGAATTTATATAACCAGAGTATGACTTTTTATTAAGATCAGATCTCGTAAGCGATGTGCCTATATTAAAATCCAATAAGAGAACTAACCCAATAATAAACATAACTATTGCTAGCAATGAAACTATAATAGGAGATTGAAGTTGAAAGCCCCATCCTAGATAATTTCCAGACTCTCTTAAACCAATTAGAATTAAAGCAATCAATAGAAATGATGCAAGAACGCCTATAGAAAAACTTAATGAATGCATTCTTATTTTTGAAGATGATTCACCACCCATTGAGACAAAACTTAATACTTTTAAAGATATTACTGGAAAAACACAAGGCATTAAATTAAGAATTAATCCACCTATGAAAGCGAAAATTATTGCCTGGAAGAGATTAATTTGAGTAAACAGCCCCTCGTTAGGTTGGTTTATTACATCTGAATCAATTAAAAATACCTCACCATCCATTGCAATGACTCCTGAAATCTTTCTAAGGATATTCTTTTCATCCAAAAGCCTTATTTTCAATACATAATTATTGTCTTCTTCAATTAATTTTTGGTCCTCTGCATGGTTGATGGTATTTTCTATATCTGAAAAGAAATATATTTTTTCTATTCTTTTATCTGTTTTAGAGAACTTTATCTCTAGATCATCATTGATTTGATTGATTAAAGTTGGGAGAGTAACTTTTGGAACTTCTTTGATATATTGGTCTAGAAGAGAATCATATTTAATTTCATCAAGAGTTGAAGATATAAAAGCCTTTTCAGGAATGCAGACATCTGCACATATTAAAAAATCTATAACTAATTCTAGTTTCTTATTTTGCGATCCTAATTCAAAACCTGTGACCTTAAATGGAAAAACAACTTGATCATTGTAGCCATACGTCATTAATGGAGGATATGGAATTAGCTCTGGGCTGGGCCAGTTAATATTTCCAAGCTTTATTCCTTCTGGTAGGCTCCATTTAATCTCTAGGGGGCCTCCAGAATCTCCTGGATTTTTCCAATATGTATGCCAATTTTTCTGAAGATCGAATTTTATTCCAATATATAAATCTTTGCTTTGTAGATTTTTGGAATTCTTAATGAGAGATACTTCTGCATGACCTGTGTTTACTGTAATAGGCTCAGCAGTAAGTAATGGAAATAATGCAAATAAAAATAAAATTTTTTTCATAGACAATCTTATCACTAATAAACGAAAGAAAAGGGCGGCAAAAAACCACCCTTTAACTAACAAATTTACTTATTTTTTATTAAGCATCTTTTTTGAAGACTTAATATCAATAATTTTTGGTTTCTTTTCTTCAGGAATAATTTTTTCAAGGTTAATTATTAGCAAGCCATTTTCTAGCTCAGCACCTTGAACAATAACATCTTCTGCAAGAGTGAATTGTTGTTTAAAAGCTCTTT
>CALJHI010000006.1 GCA_938075575.1 uncultured SAR86 cluster bacterium
TTTTGGCCCAGAAACTCCAGTGAACTGGTCATTTGAAACAGTGCCTCAAAAGGGATTTGAAAAAGTTACAGTAGCTGAGCCTAAAACTGCTGTTGTAGATTCAGCTGGTGGAGTTCATGAAGTTGAATCAGAAACACAAGAACATAGAAAAGGTTTTCAGCCCAGAGGAAGGACGTTAGGTGGCTCTAGTTCCATAAATGCAATGCTCTATGTAAGAGGTCACAGATGGGATTATGATCATTGGTCTGAACTTGGCAATGAAGGATGGTCATATGATGAGGTGCTGCCATATTTCAAAAAGGCAGAGCATAACGAAGAGCATGATGATGAATATCATGGTCAAGGCGGCCCTCTAAATGTTTCTAAAATTAGACATAAAAATGTTTTTACAGATGATTTTGTAAAAGCAGGATCTAAATTGCATAAATTTAATAAGGACTTTAATGGAGAGGATCAAGAGGGAGTTGGTTACTATCAAACGACTCAAAAAAATGGGAAGCGATGTAGTGCAGCTAAAGCATACCTTGTGCCTGCTCTTGAAAGAGAAAATCTTACTGTCATGACTGATACCCATGTAGATAAAATTATTATGGATGGTAACAGAGCTACAGGTGTTAAATGTTTAGATAAGGATAAAAATACATTTACTATTAACTGCTCAAAAGAAGTTATTTTGTCCTCTGGCGCATTTGGATCACCTCAAATTATGTTACGGTCTGGGCTAGGGCCTAGGGATGAAATTGTTAAGCATGGAATTGAGCATTTGGTTGATTTGCCAGGGGTTGGAAAAAATCTTCAGGACCATATTGATTATCTCTCTGTTCATAGATACAACTCTATGGAGCTAATTGGATTCTCCTTGAAGTCTATTTTTTATAAATTTCCATTAGAGATATTAAAGTATGTATTTAAAAAAGTTGGGTTATTCACTTCAACTATTGCAGAAAGCGGGGCTTTTCTTAGAACACGAGATGACATACCAGTTCCAGATATTCAGTTACATTTTGCACCAGCTATGGTTGTTGATCATGGTAGAACAAGTGTCTGGGGGCATGGGTTAAGTTGTCATACCTGTCTTTTGAGACCAAAATCTACAGGCGAAGTAACTTTAAAATCTAGCGATCCATTCGAGGATCCAAACATAGATCCAAACTTCTTGAGCCACCCAGAAGATATGCAGGTGATGATAGCGGGATATAAAAAAATGATGAAAATACTTCATACCGAACCCTTTGATAAATATATTCAAGATCATGTTGAGAGGCCAGTTGATATAGATGACGATAAAGATATTGAAAAAGCTATAAGAGAGGAAGCTGATACCGTCTATCACCCAGTAGGAACATGTAAAATGGGTTCTGATGATATGAGCGTTGTCGATAATAGGCTCAAAGTGCATAAAACAAATGGCCTACGAATTGTTGATGCTTCAATCATGCCTACGCTTGTGGGAGGTAATACCAATGCCCCTACAATTATGATTGGCGAAAAGGCGTCTGATTTAATTCTCAATGAATGGTCTTAATATGAAAAGAATATTTTTTGCATTAACGCTATCCCTTATCTTTTCGAGTAACTCATTTTCAGAAAGCTCAGAGGTGTTGATCATTGATGTAAGAACAATTAGTGAGTGGAATACCGGGTATCTTAAAGAAGCCAAACATCTACCTCTCAATCAAATTGAAAACAAAATAAAGAATCTTGAACCAGACCTTAATAAAGATATCTATGTCTATTGCAGAAGTGGGAATAGGTCAGGAAAAGCGAAAATAATTCTTGAATCTCTTGGATATAAAAATGTTTCAAATATTGGTGGCATAAGCGAAGCAAGTTCTAAATTAAAAATAGATATTATCCAAAATTAATATATAAAAATAATATATATTTATATGTTGACACTGTAAACATATATTGTAAGATGTGTCCACGTTATGTTTACGGCGTAAACATTAAATTACTTTTAAATAACAAGGACCCCTAAAATGTTTAAATTAAATTCATTACTAGCTTTCTTAGCTTTTGGTATTTTCTCAGTTCAGGCTGATACTATTAACTTTGATGTTAAAGATAACATCGCTTTATCTGGAAAAATTGCAACTGTTAAAACTTCTTCTAAGTACAAATCTGTAGAAGGTTGTGCTGCTTTGTGTGAAAAAAAGAATTCCTGTGCAGCATTTGTTTTAGATGCTAAAGCTGGAAGCTGTTCCATTTTAAAATCTGTTACCAAAGAGACAGAAAAAAATGGCTTAACCTCAGGCATTAAAAACTAATTAAATTTTATTTTTTTGAAAAGCCTCTTATTGAGGCTTTTTTTTGTTAAAAAATAAGTGTCTGCCTTATATTCATGTGTTTAAATAAATATATGAGTAGATTTTCAAACTTTTTTTCCAAACCTGGACCAAAGAAAGTTTTATCATTTGATGGAGGGGGGGTAAGAGCCATAGCAGGACTAGTATTTCTTCATAAGCTAGAAATTGAAAGTGGTAGAAAGATATCCGATATGTTTGATATGTTTACTGGTGTTTCAGCAGGAGCTCTTAATGCATTATGTCTTAGCGTTAATCAGATGAGCGCGAAAGAAATTAAAGATTACTGGGCAAGAGAGTATATCGATGAGATTACATCTAGCAATTTCTTTTGGGATAAAGCATCTATCATTCAAGCAAGACCTAAATATGAAAATTCTGGCCGAATAGAAGTTTTAAAAAAAATATTCTACGACAAGTCTATTGGTGAATCTATAAAACCAGTCGTAACTCTTGCCTATGATGTTGAGAATAGATCTTACGCAGTCCACAGCTCATACAATACACCTGGAATTAGTGTAATAAGCGCATGCTGTGCATCAAGCGCTGCCCCAATATACTTTCCAACATACGAAGCAGAGGATGGCGGTTGGTATATCGATGGAGGTGTAGTTACCAACAATCCATCGCTCCTTGCTTATACAGAAGCTAAGAAATATTTTAATACCGATAACATCCAAGTTCTAAGTATCGGAACTGGAATTAATACAAGAAAAATTAGTGGAAAAAGGTCATCTTCCTGGGGAGGGGTTGGGTGGTTGAGACATGATATTATGGGAATAATGCTTGAAACTGGCCTCGAGAATGATCTTGTTCAAGATCTTTTAGGAGACTCTTATTTAAGAGTGAATTCGCCAATAGGGAACATCAATAGAAGGCTTGATGATAGTTCTGGTCCTAACTTAGAAAAAATACATCTTATGGGTATGAGCTGGTGGGATGAGTTTGGAGATTCTGCTCTAAAGTTTTTAGATACTTAAAAAAGGTGTTCAATATCATTAATGTATTGTAAGATACGTTTTTTTTAACTAATTGGATATTATGAATATATACGTCGGAAACATTTCTTGGGGCATGAGCGACCAAGACCTAGAAAACCTTTTTGCTGAGCATGGAACTGTCACTTCTGCAAAAATTATTACAGACAGAATGACTAATCGATCAAGAGGCTTTGGCTTCGTTGAGATGAGTGATGGTGCTGAAGCTGCAATTGAAGCTTTGCATGAATCAGAAATTGATGGTCGTAAACTAGTTGTTAATGAATCAAGACCAAGAGATAACGGTTAATTCATAAAATAATCAATTTAAAAAAGGTAAATATCATTTACCTTTTTTTTTGCCTTTTTGTAAATTATTTACTTTTTTTGGTTAATGTGGTCTAACTTGACATATTATTTACAAAATTGTTAAATGATGTTCATAATTCTTTAAAACTCATATGGGGAAACATTCGTGAATAAATATCTACTATCATTGGTAATATTATTACCATTATCATCACCAATTTTAGCGCAAGAAGATGATGAAAAAGCTGAAGAAGCAGCGGTTGAAGAGGTTGTTGTTACAGGAATCAGATCAAGTCTTAAAAACGCTATCGACATTAAGAGAAAGAATGTTGGTGTTGTTGATGCTATTACAGCTGAAGACATTGGTAAATTTCCTGATGGAAACTTAGCCGAATCACTATCAAGAATTGTTGGTGTTGCAATTGATAGGTCTAATGTTGAAGGTTCAAAAGTTGCAGTTCGAGGCCTAGGGCCAGAGTTCAACCTAGTTACTCTAAATGGAAGACAGATGCCAACTGTCCCTGGAACTTGGGGTGGAGGAAGATCATTTGATTTTGGTGATATTTCATCTCATGGTGTATCTGCTGTAGAAGTATACAAATCAGCTAATGCAGCTCTTCCTACTGGAGGAATTGGAGCAACTATTAATATGGTTACAACAAAACCTCTTGAGGTTGGTAAAACAGTTGGCTCCTTCGCTGTAAAGGCAATGATCGACACAGAAAACGAACAAGGAGATGAAGTTACTCCAGAGCTTGATTTTGTTTTTTCAACTATCGGTGAAGATTACAATGGAGGATCTTGGGGATTATCTTTCTCTGGAACTCATCAAGTAAGACATAACAGAGAAGAAGGTACAAACGAAATAACATGGAACCCAAGTACTGTTGAAAACTACCTACCACCTCAAGCAGTAGTAACATCTTCTAACCAAAGAGAAGATGGAGCTTTCTTTTATCCAAGAAATCTTGTTTATAAGCATAAAGATAATGAAAGAGTTAGAAACAACTTTCAAACAGCTTTTCAGTATGAGCTTGGAAGAGTAAGAGCTACACTAGATTACACATTTTCCCAAGTAGACTTTAGAAGTACTGGTGTTGAAAATGGTGCTTGGTTTTCAGGCTGGAATGCTAGAAATGTAACTATTAACGAAAACGGCGCTGTTATTTATTCTGATGATGTAGGTCAAGCAGGTAAAGGTAGAGAGTTCTTTAATAATATCCTTTGGAGCGGAGCTGGCAACAAGAATAACTCTTTAGGACTCAATATAGACTTTCAAGTAAATGAAGACCTCAATCTAACTTTTGATATGCATGATTCATCTGCAGCTGTTAAAAGTTATGGCAACTCAATTATGTTCTCAAACGCTCGATGGTCATCTGCAGGAAGCAAAACAGACGGATCTGGTCCATTTGGCCCAGTTGGCGGAGCAAGAATGGGAACTGCTACTTTTGATTTTACTGGCATGATACCAATATTGGACTATACAGCTTTTGACGAAAATGATATGCAAAATGGCATTACTACCCCAAGAGAGCTGGTTG
>CALJHI010000007.1 GCA_938075575.1 uncultured SAR86 cluster bacterium
AAAGCAAGATCTAATCAAAGTATTGATTGGATGCAAGTTAAAAAGATTAATGGGCTAGAAAATTTTATATCTACATATGAGAAATTTGTAAGTGGAGATATAAATCCAAATGAGGGAATTATTGTCGGGTTAGAACATGAAAAATAATAGGAGATTATTTATGTTAAAGGGGCACATAGCCCCTTTAAATGAAAATCTAAAACTTAAAAGCTATAACTAAAATTCAAGCCATAAGTCTTATAATTATTTGGATATCCAAAAAATGTTGTTTCTGATGGATCGGCAACTGCGGGGAATGCAGATGTGATAAACCTGTCATCATTTATATTTTTTCCAAAGAACATAATTGATAAATTATCTCTCTCTATTCCTGCGGAGATATTTAATGTATCTTGTGATTTAGTTCCATTTCCACTTGCATCAAGAACTGATTGCCAAGTTGTGTTTTCTAACAGCTTCACCTCGCTTGAATATAGATGACTTAGTCTTACATAACCATCATATCCATTCATGGCCCAATTCCATGTGATGTTTGAAGAAATTGTATCGTCGGGTATGTTTGTAGGCTTTGTGCCTGTTAAATCTCCCGAACTAGAGCTTGGGAAAGAATCATAAATTGGATCAAGAAATAAACCGCTTATGGATAGATCTATATTGTCTGTTGGAGCAAATACTAAATCAAATTCATAACCATCAGCTGACTGAGATCCTGCATTAGCAAGAACAAAACCAGTCCCAATAAATGTATTCGATTGAAACCCTTTAATTTCTTGATCAAAAACTGCAACATTTAGATAGCCTGAAGGTAGGTAGATCTTAGCTCCGAACTCCATCACTTCAGCTTCTTCAGGAGTAGCATACCTTTGACCTAAACCGGTATTAGGACCAACAGGAGTTCCTGCAGCTTCCAATCCTGCTGTTTCTATTGCGTCAGGAAGTGAATTTCTTGAAATGTTCCATGCAGTTGCTTTAAATCCTGTAGAAATCCCGCCATATAAGGTTACTGAATCATTGGCTGCAAATGATAATTTAGCAGTGTAATCAATATTATCATCACTACTTTTTCCATTTTGGGCTGCATTAGGAAAATTAACGAACTGAGGAATAAACTGAAGACCTTGAAGAGGTATTAAAGGATTATACTCTGGATCTTTAGCTAAGACTGCAGCTTGATCAGCAGGAAAACCAGCTCCAATTAGAGCCATAGTTCCAGCTCCTACGAAATCTAAATTTGAAAAAACAGCTGTATTGATCTGATTGTAGGAAACTGCTTTATCATCTTCTATGTAGCTTGCGCCAATTATTGCGTTCAATTTTTCAGTTAATTGAATATCGAATTGGGCAAATAATGACTTAGTAGTATTATCTTGTGTGGCTGATTCTGTATTTCCTTGGCCACCAGCAAACAACATACTGTCTGGCAACCCAAATGCTCCCGCTACTCCAGAGATTGTTCCAGCTGGTAAAAAAGCATCTAAAAATGATCTCCATAATGAGCCATAGTATATTGATTCATTGAACTTCATATCTTCTTGGTAATAGAAACCCCCAACAAGCCAATTTACTTTTTCATTATCTTCTGAAAATATTCTAATTTCTTGGGTTATGCCTTTTAAATCTTTTGATATAGGGCTAGGAGATACAATGTCTACGGAATCAAAGTCAACATCTTGGACTTCAAAGTTATATGAGGTTCTATATGAGGTAATGCTTTCCAATGTTGCTTTGTCCATGTTTTTTGTAATATGAACAGAAAGACCGGAATTGTCTCCATCAGAGGTTGGGTCAAAATCATAAAAAGCTTTTTCAACAAAGACATTGTTAGGGATTATTTGTCCGCCGTATAAAGCTGAAACCTGATTTGCCGCACCATAAGCAGCACTTCCAACAGCACAACAAATCTCATCATACTCGTCATGATCTGCTGTAATTCTAACCATTAAATCATCTGAAGGTTGATATAAAAGTTCAGCCCTTAAACCAAATCTATCCCTATCATTGGAAGGATTGCCAGTGATTGGATTGTCCGAATGTCCATCTCTCTTATTTGCATTTGCACTAAGGCTATAAGCCATCTGTTCATTGATTGGGCCTGTATAATATATTTTCCCAACTTTAGAATTATAATTACCAAGACCTAATGTAACCATCCCAGATTTTTCAAAAGAAGGTTTTTTGGTAACAATATTTATAACACCTGCAGAAGCATTTTTACCAAATAAAGTGCTTTGCGGCCCTCTTAAGACCTCTATCCTTTCAAGCATAGGAAGGTCAGATATTTGAGCTTGTGTCTTCGAGCGATATACTCCATCAATAAAAACAGCTACCGATGGCTCAATGCCAGGGTTATTTGAGCCATTTCCAAAACCTCTTATGAAAAAAGTTGTGTTAACTGATGACTGATATTGCCTTGTGTCTAAAGAGGGCACCACAGACTTAAGATCAAATACGTCAACAATATTTGCTTTTTCTATTGTGTCAGAACTTATTACTGAAACTGCAACAGGCACTTCTTGAAGCGTTTTTTCTTTTTTTGTAGCTGTAACTATTACTTCTTCGACTGTTGATTGAGCTGTTGTAACATTTGACAGAAAAGTTAAAGCAATAACACTAAACATAAAATTAAATTTTTTCATTATGAGCTCCAATTTTAGATAATTAATTGAAAAGCATTATACATAATGCTCATTATTGTTAATAAATAAAAATAGCTAAAAATAATATATAAAAAATAAAAAGAGGATTATTTGTGTTAAAGGTTCATTTTACTTCTGGCACTAGGGCTGGAAGAGTCGTTTGGCTTCTCGAAGAATTGGGATATTTCCTTTCTGCCAGCGTTCTTGTGATTAAAATGAAGGCGTCGACCCCAATCCGCATCTGACCTTCGTGCATATTCAAACATTCAATACGCGAATAAACAAATTTACAGATCATTAGGTGGTATATAAACTATTTAGTATCAATAATTTTAAAAAATACTAATATGTTAAAAATATTTAAATACTCAGTCTTAATTACTATATCTATATATGTTTTAGGCACCTTATCTTTAAAGAACCACTTTATTCAAGATAAATTACTAGATATAGCCATTAATTCTCTTGCAACACCTGCATCAAGCCTGCCTGATGAGGATGCATTAACAGCAATAGTTTGTGGCTCAAGAGCACCAATCGGAGATCCAAATAGAGCTGAAGCATGTATTTTAGTCCAAGCTGGAGAAAAAATATTTATATTTGATACAGGTGATGGAAGTGTTCAAAATTTAGCTAATTGGAATATACCATTTGATCGTGTGAAAGGTGTTTTTTATACCCACCTTCATTCTGATCATATTGCTGATATAGGCGAAATTCATATGGATACATGGATTGCTGGAGCAAGGAAATCTAAGCTAAAAGTCTATGGGCCTGAAGGCGTTCAACTTCTTACAGATGGAACGGAGTTAGCATATACAAATGATTATATTTTTAGAAATGAACACCATGGCGATCAATTAGCTCCCCTAGACGTTGTTGGTTTTGATACCCATACTGTTGATTTAGATAATCCTATACTTATTGATGATGATGATATAAAAATAACAGCTTACAGTGTGTCTCATGATCCTGTTGATCCAGCTCTTGGTTATAGGATTGATTATAAAGGTCGATCTATAAGTATTAGTGGAGATACAACCTATGATCAAAATCTTGTTAAAAATTCTAAAAATGTCGATGTTTTATTTCACGAATCTATGTCGCTTGAAATATTGGATAAAATAAATAAAGTTGCTAAAAGAGCTAATGATTTTATTGCTGATACTGTGACAGTCGATATTCTTGATTATCACACGCCTATTATGGATGTAGTGAAAGCGGCTAAGGAAGCTAATGTTAAACATCTTGTTTTTTATCATCATCTTCCAGCACCACGAAATCAAGTAATGGAAGATATTATGTATAGAGGTGTTGATAAGGTCATGGACGAATGGACTTCATCACATGATGGAACAAGAATCATTCTTCCTGTAGATTCATCAGGAATTTTAGTTGATCGTATTGAATAAAGATCGATAAAATACATGAAAGAAAAAATAAAAATTTTTGGCGCAACGCCTTCTCCTTACACTCAAAAAATGCTCTCTGTATTCAGATACAGACATATTCCATATACAGTTCATAATGGAGATATTGCCAACAAAATTTCTCAGCTTGGTATAGAAACACCAAAACCTATTTTGCTTCCAACAATCTTGCTAAAGGATGCTGCTGGAAAGCTTATTGCGACAACTGATTCAACTCCAATAATTAGAAGGTTAGAAAATGAATTTAAAGAAAGAGAGATAATTCCAGATGACCCTGCCCTCGCTTTTATAAATTATTTACTTGAAGATTTTGGTGATGAGTGGATAACAAAGTATATGTTTCACTACAGATGGTATTTCGATGAGGATGCTGATGTTGCTGGGACAATTCTTCCTTTAGTGGACTTGGCAATAAATACTCCTAATGAATTACATGCTCAATATAAAGAATTTATCGCTAATAGGCAGATAGAAAGATTATGGGTTGTAGGGTCGAATGATCGGACAGCAAAGCTCATTGATGCAAGCTATAAGAGATTCTTAAAGTTAATGGAGCAGCATTTATTGATAAGTCCTTTCCTGTTGGGAGACAAGCCTTCTTCTTCAGATTTTTCTTTTTATGGCCAACTAACACAGCTGGTAAAATTTGATCCAACCCCAAGAAAACTAGCCTATGAGTACTCATCTAGAACTGTTGCCTGGGTTGATATTTTAGAGGATCTTTCAGGGCATGATGCAGAAAATACGTCATGGACTTCTTTGGAAGATAGCCCTGATACATTAAAAAATATTTTAAAAGAAGTTGGAAAAATGTATGTGCCTGCATTATTAGCTAACACTGATGCAATAAATAAAGGAGCTGAAATGTGGGAGACTGAAATTGATGGAGCTATATGGAAACAAAAAACTTTTAATTACCAAGGCAAATGTCTGATTTGGATAAAAGAAGAATTTGATGCTCTAGATAAAGATAATAAATTAAGGGTAAAAGAGTACCTTCGTGGAACAGGGTGTGAAATATTGTTAGGGGAATAATATGAAAATTGAAAACAAAAGAGTGGTTGTTACTGGTGCAGCAAGTGGAATTGGAAAAGCGCTATGCGAAGAGTTTTATGCTGCGGGAGCAAAGTCAATTGTTTGTGTTGATATGAATATTGAAGGAGCTTTAGATACAGCTAATAGTGTAAATGGCCTAGCGGTAACCGCTGATGTTTCAAATGAACAAGACATAATTAATGTTATTGAAAAAGCAAATGGGTACTCAGGCGGTATTGATATTTTTTGTTCAAATGCTGGTATTGGAGGCAAGCCTGGTTTTTTTGAAGCAGATCCATCTGATTGGGAAATGATATGGGGTGTGAATGTTCAGTCTCATATTCATGCTGCAAAGCATGTTTTGCCACAAATGATTGAACGTGGTGAAGGATACTTAATGAATACATCTTCTGCTGCAGGTCTATTAACTCAACTTGGAGCGGCTGGATATGCTGTAACAAAGGCAGCAGCTGTAAGCTTCGCTGAATGGATAAAAATTACATATGGTGACAAAGGAATAGGTGTGTCTTGTTTATGTCCACAGGCTGTTAGAACTGCTATGACTGCTAATGGTCCAGGGGTTGCTGGAGTTGATGGGATGATGGAAGCTGATGTTGTTGCAAAAGATGTGCTTAATGCAATAGAAGAAGAAAGATTTCTAGTAACGCCTCATAATGAGGTTCTTGAATATGTGCAAAGAAAAGGTAATGACAGAGATAGATGGATAGTTGGAATGCAGAGGCTGCAAAAACAATATGAAGATTTTTTAACACCAATGGAAGAGGATTAAAAATTATGAAAACAAAAATAACAGAACTATTTGGAATTGAGCATCCTATTATTCAAGGCGGTATGCATCACGTTGGATTTGCAGAATTAGCAGCAGCGGTATCGAATGCAGGGGGTCTTGGAACAATAACAGGACTTACTCAAGGTACTCCAGAGAAACTAGCAAATGAAATTGCAAGATGTCAGGATATGACTGACAAGCCCTTTGCTGTAAATTTAACTTTTCTACCATCTCTTACTCCGCCTGATTACCCTGGCTTAGTAAAGGT
>CALJHI010000008.1 GCA_938075575.1 uncultured SAR86 cluster bacterium
AAGTTTTTTGATTAAAAAAAATGAAAAAGGGGAATATCTTTAACTTTTTTTTGGCACTGGTTTTAATTTTAACCATAGGTGGCTGTGGTCAAAATATACAAGTCAGTGAAGAAACTTTTTCATGCGAAGAAAACGCTAATAATATTTATAAGGATTCCTCTCTTAATAATTTTGAAAAATCAAAATTTAATAATCTTCTAAATGAAAAATTTGTTCTGTATGAGGACTTATTTAAAAAAGCGGCGCAAGATAATGGGCTTGAGTGGGAGCTCCTAGCCGCCATTTCATTCCAAGAGTCTCAATGGGATCCAAGAGCAAAATCAAATATGGGTGTAAGAGGAATGATGATGGTAACCCTAGAGACCGCTGCAATAGTTGGAGTTAAAAACAGACTCGATCCAGAACAAAGCATCAATGGAGGTTCAAAATATATCGCTTCCTTAGTTGAGAAAAATATCTTTGGTAAGTCAAAAAGTGATCAATTGGCTATTGCGCTTGCCAGCTACAATCTTGGTCCTACTAATATTATCAATTTAGCCCAATCAATTAATAAGGAACCTGATCAGATGACTTGGGAAGACTTTGTTGCTGTCCTAGAAAATATAAGTGGTGAAGATGTAAATCTAGTGGATAAGAATGGCTATAAGAGAGGTCAGCAAGCTATTGATTATGTCCATCGTGTTGAAGATTACTATAAATTAATGATCGCCTATTCCTGCAAAGATCCTATATATCAATCATCCTTCCTTTAAGATATTTCATTTTATCTCTGCACCAAGCTGCCTTTTCAAACTCCATATCTTTTGCATATACATACATCTGATCTTCTAACTTTGAAATAGTCGCGCTTAGCTCTTCAATGGAGTTGTCTTTTATCTTAAATTTAAGTTCTTTTTCTAGATCTTTCCTTTTAGGCTTTGACTTGCCTTTGATAACTCTTGCACCTTCCATGATATCTTTTACTTTGGTGCTAATAGACGATGGCTTAATTCCATTGTCTTGATTATATTTTTCTTGAATTGCTCTCCTTCTATCGGTTTCATCAATTGCTCGCTGCATTGATCCTGTAATTTTATCTGCATATAAAATAGCCTTGCCTCTTATATTCCTTGCTGCCCTTCCAATGGTTTGGATCATTGTAGTTTCAGATCTTAAAAACCCCTCTTTATCTGCATCTAGTATGGCTACTAAACTTACTTCAGGAATATCTAAACCCTCTCTGAGTAAATTAATACCAACCAAAACATCAAATTTGCCTAACCTTAGATCTCTTATGATTTCTACTCTCTCTACAGTATCTGTGTCCGAGTGCATGTATCTTGCTGCTATATTATTTTCATTTAGATAATCTGTTAAATCTTCAGCCATACGTTTTGTTAGAGTTGTTATCAGAACTCGCTCTTTAAGCGCAACTCTCTCATTGCACTCACCAATAACATCATCAATTTGAGTTGAGGCAGGTCTTATTTCAACATCGGGATCCGTGAGTCCTGTTGGCCTGATAATAAGTTCTACTAAGTTATCTTGTCTTTCTGTCTCATAGCGACTTGGCGTGGCAGAAACATAAACTCTTTGTGGGGCTAATAGTTCCCACTCATCAAATTTCAAAGGCCTATTATCCATTGCAGATGGAAGTCTAAATCCATATTCAACTAGAGTTTCTTTTCTCGACCTATCACCTTTGTACATAGCACCTATTTGTGGGACTGATACATGTGACTCATCAATAAATACAATCGCGTCTTTGGGTATGTAATCGAATAAACATGGAGGTGATTGTCCTGGATCTCTTCCGGACAAATATCTAGAATAATTTTCCACCCCCTGACAATAACCAAGCTCCCGCATCATCTCTATATCGTAATTAGTTCTTTCCTCTAATCTTTGGGCTTCCACTAATTTATTGATGGACCTTAAGTATGCAAGCCTTTCTTTTAGTTCAGCTTTAATATCATCAATGCAATTTACAACAGTTTCTTTAGGAGTTACATAATGGGTTTTTGGGAAAATAGTAGCCCGAGGTGTTTCATTAATCACCGCTCCGGTTAACGGATCAAACCAAGAAAGCTTTTCAATCTCATCGCCAAACAATTCAATTCTAAGCGCCTCGTTATCGGAGTCTGCAGGGTAGACATCAATAGTATCACCTCTAACCCTGAAGGTAGCCCTTCTAAAATCTAAATCGTTTCTTGTATATTGAAGAGAGGATAGTTTTCTCAATAGATCTCTTTGATCTACTGTATCTCCCCTATCTAAATGCATAACCATTTTTAAGTAAGATTCTGGTGCACCCAAACCATAGATTGATGAAACAGTGGCAACAACAATTGTATCCTTCCTCTCTAATAGAGCTTTAGTGGCGGACAGTCTCATTTGCTCAACATGCTCATTAATAGATGCATCCTTTGCGATATAGGTATCGGATGTTGGTACGTATGCTTCTGGTTGGTAATAATCGTAATATGAAACAAAATATTCAACTGAGTTCTCTGGGAAGAAGTCTTTGAATTCACCATAAAGCTGAGCTGCAAGAGTTTTATTATGAGCCATTATAATTGCGGGTCTTTGAGTCTCCTCAATGACCTTTGCCATGGTATAGGTTTTACCAGAACCAGTAACTCCAAGAAGGGTTTGATGAAGCAATCCATCCCCCAAACCATTTACTAAACTTTTGATTGCATCTGGCTGAGAACCGGCTGGTTCAAAATCAGATACAACCTTTAGTGATTTTGTCATTTACTTCTCTATCAAAAGTTATTTATAATGCACGTCCGCGTTCCCGAATAGCTCAGCGGTAGAGCAGTTGACTGTTAATCAATTGGTCGTTGGTTCGATCCCAACTTCGGGAGCCACTTAAGCTCTATCATTATTGTACATTCAACTTACTAAATTCTTTTATTGATTTAATAAGATTATCTCTTGTTACCTCAAAGGCTTTTGCTAACTCTTCATTATTATAATTTTCATTTGCAGGATCTTGATTGAGCCAGTGAAGACTTCTTGCATTAGATGGAAGAACCGGGCATACCTCTTCTGCACAAAGCGTTATAACAAAATCTAGTTTATCTAAAAAATCCTTATCTAAATCATCAATGCTCTTTGAATAATGATCTGAAATATCTATCTGTTTATCATTTAGAGCAATAATTGCATTTGGATGAACTTTCCCAGAGGGTTCTGAACCAGCGCTCTGAATGTTATGGTTTTTACCTAGGATTGATTTAGCGATTCCCTCAGCCATCTGACTTCTTGCTGAATTAGCGACACATAAAAATAAGATATTCATAAGAATAAAATTGATGAAAATTACATTAAGGAGTATCTTATAGATATCTCTGGTAATCAATATGACTGGTCAATTCAGTGTTAATAAAATTCTTAAAGGGCTAAAAGATGGTCTCGGAGAAGATGATTATATTGAGCCATTAGAAATTCTTATTAATTCACTCAATAAAAATAAATTAAATATATTTGGTGAGCTGGCCTTTAAACATCAATTAAAGAGAAGGCTAAAAACTAGAAAACTTTTATATACAGAATTCAATAAAAATACTTATTCTGATCCGGCCGATCCTTTATTTGTTATTGGCCTTCCTCGATCAGGCACAACATTTTTATTTAATCTTCTTTACCAAGACCCCTCATATAGATCTCCGCTTTATTGGGAAATTATGAACCCACTTCCAGTAACTAAAAATAGTAAAGAAATTAATAGAAGAATTAGAAAAGTTAATAGGGATTTATTAATTGGAAAAACTATTATTCCTAAACTTAGATCGATGCATACTATAAGAGCTCAAATGCCTGAGGAATGTGAGCAAATAGCTACAATGCATGCTAAAAGCTTTGTATATATCTGTATGGCAGATGTTCCAGCGTATGCAGAATATCTTAAAACCTGTGATTTTGATTCTGTATTTGAATGGCATAAAAGATTTTTTCAAGTTATTGAAGGAAATGACCGGCCTAAAAGATGGCTGCTAAAAGATCCTAGTCACATAGCTCATATCCCATCTATTTTAAAAACATATCCAAATGCCAAATTTATTAATATTCATAGAAATCCAACGGAAGCCGTAGGCTCATTCTGCAGTCTAACCAATAATATCAGGAGCTCTTTTACAAAAAAGATTGATAAAGCGGCAATTGGAGAAACAGTGATTGATTTTTGGTCGCATAATATTAGTCAAGGAATGATGGATAGAGATCTTATACCTGAGAACAATATTACAGATGTAATGTATGAGGATTTCATCAAAAATCCTCTCTTGGAAATTAAGAACATATATTCCAATCTTCAGCTTGATATGACTATAGAAGTTGAAAACAATATTCAAAGCCATTTATCCCAAGGCAGGATCAAGTCAAAGTCAAAGCATCGATATTCAATTCAAGACTTTGATATTAGTGAGGAAAATATTCGCCATCATTTTAGAGACTACATGCTCAAATATAATTTTTAGTGATAAAATCAACATTTTAATTTAAGGCTAAATCTGTGAAAAAAAACAATATATTAAAACTTACTCTGTGCACTTTAGTTGCTGCATTCGTTCTTAATTCTTGTTCTAAAAGAAGTGATGAAGCTATAACACCACTAGTCAAAGAGGAGATAAGCATGACACAAGTAACTATAAAAACATCTGCTGGAGAAATCAGTTTAGAGTTAGACGGAGAAAAGGCACCTATAACAGTAAAGAATTTTGTTGATATTGCTAATTCAGGATATTTTGAAGGAACAATATTCCATAGAGTTATTAATGGATTTATGGTTCAAGGTGGGGGCTTAAATGCAGATATGAGCGATAAGTCCAGTGGAACAGCACCAATTCAAAATGAGGCAAACAATGGCTTAGCTAATGATCGCGGAACAATTGCTATGGCAAGAACGATGGATCCTCATTCTGCAACTAGTCAATTTTTTATCAACCATAAGGATAATAGCTTTTTAAACCATACTGGCGAGAATCCACAAGGTTGGGGCTATGCTGTATTTGGAAAGGTTACCGATGGTATGGATGTTGTTGATGCTATTGCAGATGTTGCAACTGGGTCTTCAGGCGGCCATCAGGATGTGCCCCTTGAAGTTATTTCAATTGAATCTGTAACTGTTACTGAATGAAGCCACGCTTTATTTCAGATTTACATTTAAGCGAAAAACACCCCGAACTTACTCAAGCCTTTTTTAAATTCTTAGATGAATCAAAAGAGGCTTGCACTCATCTCTTTATTCTTGGAGATCTTTTTGAGACTTGGATTGGAGATGATGACGATCTACCTCTTCATCTTGAAATCAAAGAAGCTCTAAAATCATTTACTACTAATGGACCTAAAACTTTCTTTATACATGGGAATAGAGATTTTTTAGTCGGCGAATCCTTTGCCGAAGAAACTGGCATTTCTATATTGCCAGATCCCTACACTCTTGAAATTAATAACCAAAAAGTTATTCTTAGTCATGGCGACTTTTTATGTACAGACGATAAGGAGTATATTAATTTTAGAAACCAAGTAAGGAATCAAGATTGGCAAAATAACTTTTTAAAGAAAACTTTAGAGGAGCGCAAACAAATTGCTGCAGGTTTAAGGGAAGATAGCAAAGAAGCTACCTCTAAAAAATCAGATGCTATAACCGATGTTAATAATCAGTCAGTTGAAGGCTTCATTAACGAACATCAGCCTC
>CALJHI010000009.1 GCA_938075575.1 uncultured SAR86 cluster bacterium
ACAATATTTTTCTTTTTTTCTTTTAATAGTCGAAGAGTTGATTCTGTTAGAATATCCCATCCTATATTAGAGTGTGATTGAGGTTTACCAGACTCAACTGTTAAAGATTTATTCAATAAAAGAACTCCTTGAGATGCCCAATATGTTAAATCTGGAATGATATTTTTAACACCAATATCAGATTCAATTTCTTTAAAAATATTAGCTAAAGATTTGGGGGTTTTTATGCTAGATTTTGACGAGAAAGCCAGCCCATTTGCTTGGTCTTTTTTTGGATACGGATCTTGACCAAAAATTACTACTTTTGTATTGGATAATTTGCATAAGTTAAATGCATTGAAAATTAAATCTTCATTTGGATAAATTTCTTTTCCAGCTTTTTTTTCATTAGAAATAAAGGTAAGAATGCTTTTAATATCATTAAAATTAATAAATTTTGAAAGCGATTTTTTCCAGCTATTATCTATATTTATTTTATTAAAATTGTTCATAATTTATCAAAATTTTTATCAACAGAAACTGTGGATAAAGTTATGGATAACTTTATTTATATCACAGCAAAGCCTTGTATATAAAGGTTTGAGGCATATTGATCAAAAATTATACAAATATATTATAAATTACCGCAAATCAATAACTTATATGTTTTATAGATCAAGGGCTATAAATATATACACTTAAAGTGATACCCAGCAATAACACTAAATGATTCTGTTGACAAGTATTTTTTTGTAAAATATATATAAATACTGAACACAAGAGAGAAGTATAAAGAATGTCAGTTAAAAAATTATAATGCGGGACATAGTCTTACACTTAAGATATGTTCAATTGCTTCAATATTTTTAATTATTTGATCAGAAGGATTTTCATCTAAATCAATAAGATTAATGGCAATATCATCACGGCTTTTATTTGTCATGTCTGTGATATTTAAATTTGAAGATGCAATCTGATCAGCTATTTTTCCAATCATTCCAGGCTCGTTTTTATTGATAATTATTAGCCTAAAATTGGTTGCTCTTCCAAGCCTGACAGAAGGAAAATTTACAGAGTTAACTATAGTCCCATTTCTAAGGAAATCAGACACCTGTTCTGAAGCCATTGAGGCACAATTAATTTCGGCCTCTTTAGTACTTGCTCCTAAATGAGGAAGAAGAATAACGTCACCATCATCTGCTGCTCTACTAATAAGTTCTGGAGTTGGAAAATCTGTTACATATCTAGAGATTTTTCCAGATTCTAATGAGTCTAGGATATCGTTATTATTTACAATACCTCCTCTTGAAAGATTGATGATTTTTGCACCATCTTTTATTACCTTGAGTGTTTGTGATGAAATTAAGTCTTTTGTTGAATCAAGTAGAGGTACATGCAAAGAGACATAATCACATCTTGATAGTAAAGATTCTAAAGAATCTGCTTTTTCTACCTCTTTTGGTAGTCTCCATGCAGCATCAACTGAAATATATGGATCATATCCGATGATCTTCATGCCCATAATGTTTGCAGTTTGGGCCAGCAGAGAACCAATTGCACCAAGACCCACAATACCCAATGTCTTCCCTTTTACCTCTGTGCCCTTAAAGTGTTTTTTTTGAGATTCCATTGCTTTATTAAGCTCATCGCTAGCTTTACCTTTTAGAGTTGTGGCATAGGCACTACCCTGTATGATACCTCTTGATGCCAGCAACATGCCACATACCACTAGCTCCTTTACTGCATTAGCATTTGCACCAGGAGTATTAAATACTACAACGCCTTTTTCTGTAGCATCTTTAACTGGAATATTATTTGTTCCTGCGCCTGCTCTTCCAATGCACTTTAATGATTTATTAAAATCAATATCTTGAAGCACCTGACTTCTTAAAAGCAATGCGTCTGGGTCGCTTGAGCCCTCCTTCATGCCGTTCTTATTAAAAATATTGATGCCTTCTTGGGCAATGTTGTTATAAATTTTGTATGTATACATTATTTCTATTGATGAGATTGGAAAAATAATTATATATTCAAAAAACTTTCTGACATATCGATTTTAAAAATTAAGTCAAAGAATTTTCTATATAATTTTTCCAGTCTCTATATTGCTGACCTAATAAAATATTATTTTCAGATTTTGGTACAAATGATTTCTCAATTTCGATCATGCTAAAGTCCAAATCTGACCCCGAGCCTATCATGGCAACTATGCAGGCTCCTAAAGCTGTTGATTCAATATTTTTAGGTGAGATAATTTTCTTACCGAGCGAATCGCTCAGTAACTGGCAAAAAACATTATTAGCTATCATGCCACCATCAACTTTAAGCTCTTCAGTTGGAATATTGTATCTTTCTAATATTGAAATAATATCAAGAACTTGAAAACAAATAGATTGGAAGGCAGCTGTAACTAAGTCTTCACTTGTTGTATCTTGAGTTATTCCATAAAAACCCCCTCTAACAGATGAATCCCAATATGGCGCGCCTAAGCCATTGAAAGCAGGCAAAAACATTGTTCCGGTTGCTGCATTTTTTCCCTCGAGAATCATTTCTTCACTGTCAGACGCTTTGTTAAAAAATTTCATCTTATCTCTAAGCCACTTAACTATATTTCCACATGAGTATATGCTTCCTTCAATTGCATATGAGATTTCGCCTTGAATCTTATAACCAATTGTAGTGAGAAGACCCTCATCTATATCAATGATTTGATCTTTTGTGTTCACCATAAGAAAACAACCGGTTCCAAATGTAGATTTCATTTGACCATTATTAAAGCATCTTTGCCCAACTAGAGCGCTTTGCTGATCACCAATAACTCCATTTATTTTTATCTTTCTTTTACCATGAACAATTGTTCCGTATTCTGCATCACAGTCGCAAACTTCAGGTAACATTTCTTTTGGTATGCTAAACATTTCAAGAAGATCCTCATCCCATGACTGCTCTTTTATGTTGTATAGCATTGTCCTTGATGCATTTGTTGCATCAGTTAGATGATTTCGCTCCTCAGTAAGGTTATATATTAAATATGAATCAACTGTTCCAAATAATAGATCTCCTTTTCTTGCTCTCTCTAGAGAGCCAGGAGTGTTATCAAGAATCCATTTAATTTTTGTTGCAGAAAAGTAAGGGTCTAAAACCAATCCTGTTTTATTCTTTATTTCTTTTTCAAAGCCCTTCTCTTTCATCCTTTCACAAATGTCTGCTGTTCTTCTGTCTTGCCAGACAATTCCTGGATAAATTACTTTACCTGATTCCTTTTCCCATACGATAGTGGTCTCTCTTTGGTTGGTGATTCCACAAGCTTCTATTTCCAAACTTTGATTAGACAGAACGTTATTAATAGAATTCTTAACGGTTTTTAAAATATCTTCAGGATCTAACTCTACCCAGCCATCTTTTGGGTATGAAAGATCATATTCTTCTTGATGACTAGATATGCTATTTAGATCCTCGCTAAAAACTACGGCTCGTGAGCTTGTTGTGCCCTGATCTATCGATAAATAATTTTTCATTTTGCTCTCCAATTATCATAATTATCCACAATTTATCAACTGATTGCCAACAGTCAAAAAACAACTTATATACACTATATAGTGATAAAAAAGTAAATTGTCACAATATATAGTGTTTTTTTACTTGATTCTTTATCCACAACTTGTAATATTAGGGATGTAACGGATAAAAAGGTAAGTGTAACTGCAGACACACAAACTTCTTCCAAAAAATAGAAATAACTCTTAGTGGAGTGGAAGATTTTTGAAAGTAAATTTAGGGGATAACGGTAAAACATAAATGGAAACAACAATACAAACAGACAAGGTCAATAAAAATCTAGGCAAAGAGCAAGAGGTTAATGAAATTGAGTTAACCGCACCAGGAAGATTAAGAGTAATAAAAAGGAACGGGAAAGTAGTTGCATTTGAAGAAGATAAAGTCAAGGTAGCAGTAACAAAAGCTTTTTTAGCTATTGAATCAGGGAACGCAGCAGCTAGCGATAGAATTCATAAAAAGGTAAATCAAATTTCAGAAAATGTTATGGAAGTTTTCGAAAGAAGAATGCCATCAGGTGGAACGCTTCATATAGAAGAAATACAAGATCAGGTCGAGCTCCAGCTAATGAGAGCAGAAGAGCTAGATGTTGCAAAAAGTTACATACTTTATAGAGCTAGTAGAACGCAAGAAAGAAAGAAAGTGGCACCAATTGTAGACATACCTGATGTCCCAAGCATCAACATTACAAAGAGCGATGGCTCAAAAGTTCCTTTGGATGTAGAGCGAGTTGCATCTTTAATATCAGATGCATGTGAAGGACTAGACGACGTTTCTGTTGAAGAAGTCTTGAGCGAAGCTCTGAAAAACCTTTATGACGGAGTTTCAATAGATGATATGAGATCAAGTCTTATTATGTCTGCGAGAACAAAGGTTGAAAAAGAACCAAATTATTCTTTTGTTACAGCAAGGATACTAATGGATCAAATAAGAAATGAGGCCCTTGGATTTCTTAAAGTTGCTGAGGACGCAACATACGAGCAAATGGAGCAATATTATCCAAAAGCTCTAATAGCATATATTGATAAGGGAATTGAGCTAGATATTTTAGATGAAGAGCTTAGAAGCTATGACCTTAAAAAGCTAGGTAATGCAATTGAATATCAAAGAGACAATCAATTTACTTACCTTGGTCTTCAAACTCTATATGACAGGTATTTTATTCATTCAGACGAAGTTAGATACGAACTTCCTCAGGTATTCTTTATGAGAGTGGCAATGGGTCTTGCGATTGAAGAAGAGGATAGAGAAAACAAAGCAATTGAATTTTACAAACTGCTTTCTAGTTTTGACTATATGAGTTCTACACCAACACTATTTAACTCAGGTACAAAGAGACCACAACTTTCATCTTGCTATCTGACAACAATTCCTGATGATCTAGATGGAATATTTGGTGCAATGAAAGATAATGCCCTTCTATCAAAATGGGCTGGTGGTTTGGGGAATGATTGGACTTCAGTAAGAGCTATGAACTCTTATATCAAGGGAACTAATGGCAAAAGTCAGGGTGTTGTACCCTTCTTAAAAGTTGCAAATGACACAGCAGTTGCTGTTAATCAGGGTGGTAAGAGAAAAGGTGCTATGTGTGCTTATCTTGAAACATGGCACTTAGATATAGAAGAGTTCTTAGATCTAAGAAAAAATACAGGAGACGATAGAAGAAGAACCCATGACATGAATACTGCAAACTGGGTTCCTGATTTATTTATGAAAAGGGTTGAAGAAGGTGCAAATTGGACTCTATTCTCCCCGGGTGAAACACCAGAATTACATGATCTAACGGGAAAAGCGTTTGAGCAGAAATATGCAGAATATGAAGCAAAAGCAGCTGCAGGAAATATGGATCAGTCTAAGTCAATACCAGCAAAGGAACTTTGGAGAAAAATGCTAACAATGCTGTTTGAAACAGGACATCCATGGATTACATTTAAAGACTCTTGTAATTTAAGATCTCCTCAACAACACACCGGGGTTATTCATTCTTCAAATCTTTGCACCGAGATTACTCTCAATACGTCAGCTGACGAGATAGCTGTTTGCAACTTAGGCTCAGTTAACCTTGCAAGACATATGAAAGACGGAAAACTCGATCAAGAGAAAGTAAAGCAAACCGTTTCGACTGCCATAAGGATGCTAGATAATGTTATTGATATTAACTACTACTCAGTAGATACAGCAAAAAATTCAAACATGAAACACAGACCAATCGGTTTAGGGTTGATGGGTTTCCAAGATGCGCTATATTTACAAAATATACCGTACTGTAGTAACGAGGCGGTAGAATTTGCAGACAGAAGTATGGAGTTAATAAGTTATTATGCTATTCATGCTTCAACAGAGCTGGCAAAAGAAAGAGGTTCTTATAAGACGTTTGATGGATCTTTATGGAGCCAAGGGATACTTCCAAAAGACTCTCTCAAAATTTTGATAGAAAATAGAGGAAGCCAGTATATTAATGTAGATGAATCTGAAACATTAGACTGGGAAACATTAAGAAAGAAAGTTGTTGGAGATGGCATGAGAAACTCTAATGTTATGGCAATTGCGCCAACAGCAACTATTTCAAATATTACAGGTGTCACTCAATCAATTGAGCCAACCTATCAAAATTTATATGTTAAATCCAACCTTTCAGGCGAGTTTACTATTGTTAATCCTCACTTAGTAAGAAAACTAAAAGAGTTAAGTCTCTGGGATGATGTAATGATCAATGACCTCAAGTACTTTGAAGGAAGTTTATCGCAAATCTCCAGAATTCCAGATGATATTAAAAAGCTCTTCTCGACTGCATTTGAGGTAGAGCCAAAATATATCGTCGAATCAGCAAGTAGAAGACAAAAATGGATAGATCAAGCACAGTCTTTAAATCTTTACATAAATAATGCAGATGGTAAAAAACTAGATATCACATATAGAATGGCATGGTATTCAGGTCTTAAGACTACTTATTATCTGAGGTCATTAGCTGCTACAACTACAGAAAAATCAACAGTAAAACAAGGAAATTTAAATGCGGTGAGTGCTGAGGCAACAGAAGCACCACAAGAGCTTGGAGCACCAGCCCCAGTTCCGGACGCTTGCTCTCTGGACGATCCAGATTGCGAAGCTTGTCAATA
>CALJHI010000010.1 GCA_938075575.1 uncultured SAR86 cluster bacterium
GATAGGTGATATAGCAGATGAGGTTGAATTAAAGAGCGGCAAAAGACAAGAGGGCGTTTTATATTCAGCAGTTTCATTCATTCAAAAAGTAAATACTGCCATTGGAGGTTTTACTGCTGGTCTTGTATTAAAAATATTAGAATATCCAAAAGATGATCCTACCTTTGAACAAACATATTCACTTTTTTATGTGCAAGGAGTAATAGGGCCAGTATTACTGGCGATACCTTTGGGAATTTTTTATTTTTACAGTCTTGATAGAAAAAAGCATCAAGCAATTCTAAAAGAATTAACTATTAAAAATAACTCTTAGAGAATTTCTTCAATTGACTTTGAAACTCTCTTCCATAAAGTCTTGTCAGACGTTGTTGGCTTTTTAGAAAGATTGCTCAAAAAATGAATTACTAAAGAATCAAGAGAAGAAAGGGTTTTATCAGACTTATTAAATTTTTCAGTAAGCATTTCAAGTTGAATTTTGTTTCTTAAACTAGCATCTTTCTTTAAGGAATCATTCCCAGCCATTATCTCTAACTTTATACATGCATATGCTAGCTTGTCAGTATTTGATTTTTTTATATCAAGGTTTTTAATTTTACTGACGATTTGGTTTGGCAAAGATTCATCTTCTAATTCATTCTTGGTATAGGCATCAAATAAGTTTATATAAGCTTTAATTTTAGAATTTTTTTGCTCAACTTTTATAGAATTCCTTTTAGACTTTATTGCATCTCTTAATTTATTTAATTCATTTGATTTTGATATATTTTTTAATTCTCGGCTTTGATTTTCAATTTCATTTATTGAAAGCTCATCTTTATTTAAACTTGATAGTAGAGTTTTTGCTGTATTAATCTCTTCATCGACCACTTCTTTTTTTGCAGTGAAGAATCTGTCAGCTGATTTATTAAACTTATCCCAAAGCTTGTTATCTGTTTTTCGCCCAGCTGAGCCGGCTTTCTTCCAATCATTTTTCAAATCATTAAACTTCTTAATGCAAACATCATTATCTTCATCATTAATAAGATCAACTTTAGAAATTAATTCCTCTTTAGCTTTTATAACTGCTTTTTCTTGTTTTTTTATTTGGTCATTTATAGGTTTTTTTGCATTAAAAAAATCATTACGAAGTTTTTTTAGATCCTTATCAAGGACGGGCGCATGCTCTTGCCATTCATTAAATTTATCTCTTAAATAAAATATCAGAGTTTTTGCATCTGGCCATTTTGAGGAATTATTTTCAACATAAGCATTGATATCAGTAATAATTAAATTTCTCTTATAAGCATTTGCTTCTTTTACCTTATTCAGCTCATCAAAAAATTCTTTGCATGGTTCCCATGCTTTATTTGTTAGTTCATTAAACTTAAGCCACTGATCTTTTGATGCGGGGCGACTAGATGTATCTAATTGTTGCCATTTTTTTTGTATATCATGAATTGCATTTGCTTGTGATTTTGGATTCTCATGAGTTGATTCGACTAGATTAGAAATTTCTTTTATTAATTCTTCTCTTTTTGGATTAGTTGCAAAGGATGATATTTCATCAAAATATCTAGATTGCGCAACAACAAAGTTTATTTTATGTCTGAGTTTATTGGGAACTTTATTTTCCTTTTTAACCAATGACAGGGTATCTCTAAGGTTTTTTTGCGCCTTTTTTATAGACCCATCTGTAAATAGCTTTTCTATATTTTCTAATTGTTTAAATAAATCTTGTTTAGTTTCCACATTAATCTCTTATGAAGTTTATAATTACTTTTAATGAACAAGCGAATTTTAACAGGAATTACAACAACTGGTACTCCTCATATAGGAAATTATTTAGGGGCTATTAGACCAGCACTTCAATTAGCTGAAGAATACAACGAATCATTTTTCTTTCTAGCTGATTATCATGCAATAATCAAAAACTCAAATAAAAATGAAATCCAAGACTCTGTAAAAAGTGTTGCTCAGGCATGGCTTGCTTCTGGACTAGACCCAGATACATCAAATTTTTATAGACAATCAGATGTTCCTGAAATTTTAGAATTAAGCTGGATTCTTAATTGTGTTACTGCAAAGGGCTTGATGAATAGATCTCATGCATACAAGGCTGCAACCACTGCTAATAATACTGATGAGGATAAGGGTATATCAATGGGTTTGTTCTCATATCCAGTATTAATGGCCGCTGATATCCTTATGTTTAATGCTACTCATGTCCCCGTAGGGCCAGATCAAATTCAACATCTTGAGATGACAAGAGATATTGCTGGTAGATTTAATCATATTTATAAGAATACGTTTACGCTACCAGAGGCAATTAGCCAAAAGCCCGATCAAATAATTCTTGGTCAAGATGGAAGAAAGATGAGCAAATCATATGGAAATATAATCCCGCTGCTTTCTACAGAAAAAGTCATAAAAAAATCAATTGCTAAAATTGTTACAAATTCATTAGAACCAGGCGAGCCTAAAGATTATAAAAATTGCACTGTTTTTTCTCTTTATAAACATTTCTCTTCCAGTGATGAGCAAGAAGCTCTGAAATCTGAATATGCAGACGGAATTTCATGGGGCGACGCTAAAAATAAATTATTTAATAAAGTTAACATTCATTTGGCTCCAATAAGAGATAAATACTTTGAGCTAGAATCAAATAAAGAGATGATTGATGAGTTGCTTTTCAATGGAGCGAACAAGGTTAGGCCTTTGGCTCAGGACCTTTTAAATCATATAAAAAATTCTATTGGTATTTCAAAAATATCTTAATGTATACAAAAGGGTCCTCTTGGCTTAAATTTGGTCTATTTACTGTTGGACTAGGCCAATCATTTGTTTTTGTTATTGTTCCTCCTCTTGCTAGAGATCTTGGTCTTTCTGAGGTTCAAACTTCTCTTGTATTTGCTTTATCTGCAGTTGCATGGGCTCTTACAAGCGCTTCTTGGGGAAGGGCTAGTGATAAGTATGGTAGAAGAAATATTGCTATTCTAGGGCTTCTTGGCTACTCACTTTCCTTGATAGCAATGATTACACCACTTTTCCTTGTTGAAAAAAATATATTGGATGTAGCTTTCCTTTTTCCTCTATTGATAAT
>CALJHI010000011.1 GCA_938075575.1 uncultured SAR86 cluster bacterium
TGTTTACCTTTAAGCATTTCAGCTAATGATTTTAAAGGGCGTTTACCTGTTCCTGTAATTACTCTTCCTCTTCTTCCATTATCTAAAAGAGCATCAACAGATTCTTGCAGCATTCTTTTCTCATTTCTAACAATGATTTCAGGAGCGCTGAGCTCAAGAAGTCTTTTTAACCTATTATTACGATTGATAACTCTTCTATAAAGATCATTTAAGTCTGATGTTGCAAATCTTCCGCCCTCTAATGGCACTAGCGGCCTTAAGTCTGGTGGTAATACAGGAAGAACATTCATTATCATCCACTCAGGCTTATTACCTGAATCTTTAAATGCTTCAAGAAGTTTTAGTCTCTTTGATAATTTTTTTAATTTTGTTTCCGAGTTTGTTTGAGGAATTTCTTCTCTTATTATTCTGATTTCATCATCAATATCTAAATCTTGAAGAAGGACCTGAACAGCTTCAGCACCCATTCCAGCTGAAAACTCATCACCAAACTCTTCATACTTCTCAACCCATTCTTCTTCAGTAAGTATTTGGCCTTTTTCTAACTCTGTAAGGCCTGGATCTGTAACAATGTAGCTTTCGAAATATAAAACTCTTTCAATCTCTCTAAGGGTAACATTTAGCAACAATCCTATTCTTGAAGGCAAAGATTTTAGAAACCAGATATGTGCAACAGGAGCAGCCAAATCAATATGGCCCATTCTTTCTCTTCGAACCTTTGCAAGAGTTACCTCTACTCCACACTTTTCGCAAACAACACCTCTGTGCTTCATTCTTTTGTATTTGCCACAAATACATTCGTAATCTTTTATTGGCCCAAATATTTTTGCACAAAATAGACCATCTCTTTCAGGTTTGAAAGTTCTATAGTTTATAGTTTCAGGTTTTTTAACTTCCCCGAAAGACCATGACTTTATAACTTGAGGTGATGCAAGGCCTGCAGATATAGTAGTAAAATCTTCTTGACCAGTTTTTAGTAAATTTAGTAAGTCTCTCAATTTTATCTCCTAGTTTTCAGAATCTAATTCAATATTAATACCCAATGACTTAATCTCCTTGCTCAGAACATTAAATGATTCTGGAATATTTGCGTCCATCTCAAAGGATCCATCGACAATATTTTTGTACATTTTAGTTCTTCCCGACACATCATCTGATTTCACAGTAAGCATTTCTTGAAGTGTATAAGATGCTCCATATGCCTCAAGCGCCCATACCTCCATCTCTCCAAACCTTTGGCCACCAAATTGGGCTTTACCACCACGTGGTTGTTGAGTAACTAAGCTATATGAGCCCGTAGATCTAGCATGCATCTTGTCATCCACTAAATGATTTAATTTAATCATATACATATATCCAACGGTAACCGGTCTTTCAAATTTAGATCCGGTCCTTCCATCATAGAGAGTAAATTGTCCAGATTCAGGTAATTTAGCAAGCTTAAGTAAATCTTTAACTTCTGATTCTTTTGCTCCATCAAAAACAGGGGTTGCAATTGGCAGACCATCTTTAAGATTGTTTGCTAGCTCGAGTATTTCACCATTGTTAAAAGCATCTAAATCTTCTTTATTTGCAGCATTTTTGTTATACAGCTTTTCAAGATATGATTTTAGCTCTGCTGGTTTTGCATTATCTTTCAACATTAGATCGATCTGCTTTCCTATACCTTTGGCAGCTGCACCCATATGTGTTTCTAGAATTTGACCAACGTTCATCCTTGAAGGAACTCCAAGTGGATTAAGACAAATATCTACGGAATCGCCGTTTTCATCATAAGGCATGTCTTCAACTGGCATAATTTCAGAAATAACACCTTTGTTACCATGTCTTCCAGCCATTTTATCGCCGGGCTGAATTCTTCTTTTAATAGCAAGATAGACTTTTACAATCTTGATGACTCCAGGAGCCAAGTCGTGACCTCTTATAATTTTCTCTTTCTTTTCTTCAAATCTATCTTTAATACCTTTGATGTATTTTTTGAAAGTTTTTTCTGTTTGCTCAATTGTTGAGTTTAGCGCTTCACTATCTGTTCTTATCGAAAATATATCATTTAATGAAAGCTCAGAAATCATATCTAAAGATATTGTTGTGCCTTTTTTCAATCCTGCACCCTTGAGAACTTTCGAGCCTTTTAGAAGCTCACATACCCTTGTTCTTGTTGCCTCTTCAACAACAGAAGCCTCGTCATCGGCATCTTTCTTAGATTGGTCTAAATGATCTTGTTCTATAGCTTGTGTTCTTTCATCTTTCTCAACACCATCCCTAGTAAAGACCTCGACTCCAATTACAGTACCTTTTGAGCTAGATCTTTGTGATGTATCTTTAACATCAGAAGCCTTTTCACCAAAAATTGCTCTTAAAAGCTTTTCTTCTGGTGAAAGTTGAGTTTCGCCTTTTGGTGTAATTTTTCCTACCAGTATGTCTCCAGGCTCAACCTCTGCACCAACATAAACAATTCCACACTCATCTAACTTGTTAAGCGAGCCTTCACCAACATTTGGAATATCAGCTGTGATTTCTTCTGAGCCTAATTTAGTGTCTCTTGCAACACAGACTATTTCTTGAATATGTATAGAAGTAAATCTATCTTCTCTAGCTACCTTCTCTGATATTAGTATGGAATCTTCAAAGTTGTATCCATTCCATGGCATAAAAGCAATTCTTATATTTTGACCTAATGCTAATTCTCCGTTATCAATAGAAGGACCGTCCGCCAATACATCCCCTTTTTTAACAGCATCGCCTATTTTTACGATTGGTCTCTGATTGATACATGTATTCTGATTAGAACGTGTATATTTAATTAAATTATAAATATCAGCTGCAGTATCAGCTTTTTTGTCTGTGACTCTAACAACTATTCTAGATGCATCAACACTCTCAACAACACCTTTATTTTTAGCAACAACGCATACGCCTGAATCTCTTGCAACTACAGATTCAAGACCTGTACCAACAAGTGGTTTTTCAGCTCTTAAAACTGGAACAGCCTGACGCTGCATATTTGATCCCATTAATGCTCTATTAGCATCATCGTGCTCTAAAAAAGGTATTAGTGATGCAGCTATAGACACTACCTGTTGAGGTGAGACATCCATAAGATCAACCCTATCAGGTGACATTAACTCAAACTCATTTGCATGTCTTACAGCTACTAAATCATCAACAAATTTATTATTTTTATCTAATGTTACATTTGCCTGAGCTATAACATGCTCCCCTTCATCAATAGCAGATAAATAAATAATCTCATCTGTTACCTTTCCATCTCTTACTTTTCTGTATGGTGTTTCAATGAAACCATACTGATTTGTTCTTGAATATGAAGCAAAAGAATTAATAAGGCCAATATTTGGGCCTTCAGGTGTCTCAATAGGACATACTCTTCCATAATGCGTAGGATGAACATCTCTAACTTCGAACCCAGCTCTTTCACGGGTTAGGCCTCCTGGGCCTAAAGCTGACACTCTCCTTTTATGTGTAATCTCAGAAAGTGGGTTATTTTGATCCATAAACTGAGAGAGTTGGCTTGAGCCAAAAAACTCTTTAATAGCTGCTGTAACTGGCTTAGCATTAATTAAATCTTGCGGGCCCAACTCATCAGCCTCAGCCATGCTGAGTCTCTCACGAACTGCTCTTTCTACTCTAATAAGACCAACTCTAAATTGATTGGCAGTCATCTCACCAACAGACCTCACCCTTCTATTACCAAGGTGATCAATATCATCAACAATATCATGACCATCTCTAATATTTACAATACCTTTCATGACCTCAATAATGTCTTCTTTATCTAAAATATTAGGATTATCTTTATTGGAATCAAGTTTTAATCTTCTATTAAATTTCATTCTTCCAACTTCTGATAAGTCGTATCTTTCATTATTAAAAAATAGATTTTCAAAAAGAGTCTCTGCAGAATCTTTAGTTGGCGGTTCGCCAGGACGCATCATTCTATAAATCTCAACAAGTGCTTCCAGTCTATTTGATGTCGGATCAACTCTAAGCGTATCTGAAATATATGAACCTTTGTCTAGCTCATTAATAAATAGACAATGGATTTCAGAGATTTTGTTTTCTCTTAATGCCTCTATTATTTCATTAGAAATTTCGGTATTAGCTTCAACAAGGACTTCGCCAGTCTCTTGATTGATGATGTCTTTGGAAGTAATTTTACCCAGAAGATACTCATCTCCAAGCTTAATTTCACTTACTTTTGATGTTGATAGCTCTCTAATATGTCTAGCTGTTATTCTTTTGCCAGCAGGGACATAAACTTTGCTTTTTACTTTAATGTCTACAGATAAAGTTTCACCTCTGAGCCTTTCAGGTATTAAATTAAGTTTTACTGAATCTTTGTCTAATGTATAAACATCTTCCTCATAGAACTCTGAAAGAATTTCTTGAGTGCTCATATCTAGAGCACGCAACATTATTGTTGCTGGAATCTTTCTTCTTCTATCGATTCTAGAAAATAAAATATCTTTTGGATCAAATTCAAAGTCCAACCATGAACCTCTATAAGGTATTACTCTTGCTGAATACAAGACTTTTCCAGAAGAATGTGTTTTACCTTTATCATGATCATAGAAAACGCCAGGAGATCTATGAAGCTGAGAAACTACAACTCTTTCTGTTCCATTTACTACAAAAGAAGCGTCTGGAGTCATTAATGGAACCTCTCCCATAAAAACTTCGCCTTCTTTAATATCCTTTACTTCTTTAAAGTTTGTTTCTCTATCATAAATGACGAGCTTAACCTTTATTCGTAAAGGTGCAGAATAAGATAAACCTTGAATTAAGCATTCTTGAACATCATATGCGGGCTTGCCTAGCTCATACGAAACATATTCAAGAGCAGCATTTCCAGAAACACTTTTAATAGGGAATAAGGACTTAAAAACATCCTCCAAACCCTGCCTATTCCGTGAATCAGGAGCCACGTCAGCTTGTAAAAATTCAGAATAAGACTTAGTTTGGGTTTCAACCAAATTTGGTAAGTCCATTACTTTAGCAAAGGTACCAAAGTTCTTTCTTATTCTTTTCTTTTCTGTATAGCTATATGACATAAATGCGCCCTATTAAATATGTTAATTAATGTTATTACTTAAGTTCTGCAGGTGCTCCAGCTTCGGTCAATTGCTTAACAATTGCCTCAGCATCGTCTTTACTTGCTGCTTCTTTTACGGTTGTTGGAGCACCATCTACCATATCTTTTGCTTCTTTAAGACCTAATCCAGTAATTGCTCTTACAGCTTTAATTACTTGAACTTTTTGATCTCCAGCCGCACTTAACACAACATCAAACTCATCTTTTTCTTCTGCAGCTTCAGCCTCACCGCCGCCTGCTGCTGCTGGTGCTGCCGCTACAGCTGCTGCTGCAGTTACACCAAATTTTTCTTCAATATCAGAAATAAGATCTACAAGATCCATAACTGACATTTCCTCAATAGCCTTTAGAATATCTTCTTTAGTAGTTGCCATTATATTTTCTCCTTATAATTAGGCTGTCGCCTTTTTTTTGTCTTGAACTGCTGTTAAAACCCTAGCTAACTTACTTGGAACTTCATTAAGTAAAGTTGCAAATTTACCAACCGGAGCCTGTAAAACAGATGCAACTAATCCAAGAGCTTCTTCTCTTGAAGGAAGCTTAGCTAGAATATCTATCTGAGATCCATCAAGAAGTTGCCCCTCAACAACCAATGCCTTCACTTCAAGATTTTCAAAGTTCTTTGCATAAGTTTTGAGTAACTTAGCTGCTGCACCTGGCTCATCAAATGAAAAAGCAAATAATGAAGGACCAACCAAAGCTTCATCAGAACATCCAAAATCAGTACCTTCAAAAGCTAACTTAGCTAATGAATTTTTAATTATTTGAATGTGAATTCCAGCCTGGGTAGCATTTTTTCTAACCTCAGAGAGCTCAGAAACTTTCATGCCTCTTGCATCAGATACAACCAAAGAAGATGCTTTTGATGCAACCTCTTTAACCTCTAACACAATTTTTTCTTTTTCACTTTTTGTTAACGCCACAGCAATTTCTCCTGTTTAAGCCTTTCGGCTATTCGGCGACAAACTGCATAATTACAATTTGAACACCACCTACGTAGGAAATTAAGTCTTTCGACACCTACGGTCTTTGACGGCTGCGAATACTCGCAACTATCTAAAGCTATAAATTCTTATAGCTTTAAAACTTACACTAACTCCGAAGAGTTAACTTTTACACCTGGACCCATTGTGCTACTTAAAGCAATATTTCCAATATAAACACCTTTAGCAGATGCTGGTTTTAATTTTTTAAGCTCGTTAATAAGAGCAGATGCATTACTTACAATCTTTTCATTTTCAAATGAAACCTTACCAATACTTCCATGTATGATTCCATTCTTATCAGTTCTAAATCTAACTTGGCCGGCTTTAGCGTTATTGACAGCGGTAGCAACATCATCAGTTACTGTTCCGGTTTTAGGGTTTGGCATCAAGCCTTTTGGTCCTAATACCTGGCCTAACTTTCCTACGACTTTCATAGCACTACTAGCAGCAATAACCACATCTACCGATAAATCGTCTTTTGTAAATTGATCAGCCAGTTCTTCCATTCCAATATGCTCAGCACCAGCTTCTTTTGCTGCCGCAGCTTGATCACCATCAGCAAAAACAGCAACAGTCACTTGTTTGCCAAGACTGTTAGGAAGTGTTACTGCACCTCTAACATTTTGATCTGATTTATTAGGATCAACACCAAGCCTAATAGCTATATCAACTGTTTCTTCAAATTTTTCAGATTTCACAGATTGTATTATTTCCATAGCCTCAGCCACTGTATATGTTTTTTCAACATCAAGAGACTCGGCTAGTATTTTTTGTTTTTTTGTTAATTTGCTCACAGCTCTACATCTACTCCCATACTTCTTGCGGTTCCAGCAATGATTAAAACTGCTGCATCCATATCGTTTGAATTAAGATCAGGCTCTTTAGCATTAGCTATATCCTCAAGTTGCGATCTTGTTAATTTTCCAACTTTTTCTCTATTCGGCTCTCCACTTCCTTTAGCGATTCCAAGAGCTTTTCTAATCAATACAGCTGCTGGAGGTGTTTTTACAACAAAAGTGAATGACTTATCTTCATATACTGTAATAACTACAGGCAAAGGAAGGCCTTTTTCAGCACTCTGTGTTTCTGAATTAAATGCATTACAAAAGTCCATAATGTTCACGCCGACCTGGCCAAGTGCAGGACCTACAGGTGGGCTAGGGTTAGCTGCCCCAGCTGGAATTTGTAATTTTAATATATTTGCTACTTTTTTTACTTTTGCCATTATGTTTTCTCAATTTGAATGAAATCTAATTCAACGGGTGTTGCCCTTCCAAGAATTTGAACAGACACTTTTACTTTGCTTCTTTCGTAATCTACAAACTCTACAACTCCATTGAAGTCATTAAAAGGACCGTCACAAACTCTTATTACCTCGCCAGGCTCATATAGAGTTTTTGGTGCAGGAGCATCTTCTCCAACCTCGATTCTATTAATGATATTATTAACGTCTTCTTCAGATATTGGCAAAGGCTTATCTTTAGTGCCACCAACAAATCCAGAGACCCTAGGAGTGGATTGAACTAACTGCCAAGAATCATCTTCTAGCAGCATTTTTATCAATATGTAACCAGGGAAAAATTTTCTTTCTGTTGTTTTTTTAGAGCCGCCCTTAAGTTCTACAATTTGTTCGGTTGGAATTAGAATCTCACCAAACTTTTCAGATAGATTGTTAAGCTCTATTTTTTCCTCTAAAGCTAATTTAACTTTTTGCTCATATCCTGAGTAAGCTTGTATTACGTACCAATCCATATATTACCCTAATACCAATTTAGTTAGAAAACTCAAAAGAGCTTCAAGGCCCCAAAAGAATAGACATAAAAGAATAATTGCGCCAAAAACAATTAAGAAAGTCTGTGTAGTTTCATTTCTACTTGGCCAAACAACTTTTCTTATTTCTGTTCTAGACTCCCTCATTAATTTAATTGAGTTAGAGCCAAAATTAGTTGTTGCTAGAACTGCTAAGCCAATAATAAATAAGAAAACTACTCCAAGAACTTTATAAAGAAATGCTACTTCTACAAAATAGCTGTTACCAATAACAGCAGCAGTGAAAATAGCTAAAGAAATAAGCCATTTAACTGTATCGAGTGTTTTTGAAGCTGTTCCTTTACTCATAAAATTCCTTATTCACCAGTAATAATTAATTGGCAGGCCAGGAGGGTCTCGAACCCACAACCCCCGGTTTTGGAGACCGGTACTCTACCAATTGAGCTACTGGCCTAAAACATATTTTCATATTATCAAAGACAAGTAAGCCGAGGCACTAAGGCCTCGGCTTTAATCATCAATTCTTCTATTCAATAATTTTTGCTACTACACCAGCACCAACAGTTCTTCCACCTTCTCTAATCGCAAACTTAAGACCTTCATCCATAGCAATTGGAGCGATAAGTGTAACTACCATTTTGATGTTGTCGCCTGGCATAACCATTTCAACTCCATCAGGAAGCTCACAAGCTCCAGTTACATCAGTTGTTCTAAAATAGAATTGGGGTCTATAGTTACTAAAGAACGGAGTATGTCTTCCGCCCTCTTCTTTGCTTAATACATAGATTTCAGCTTCAAATTTAGTATGAGGAGATATAGAGCTAGGCTTTGCTAATACTTGGCCTCTTTCTACTGCTTCTCTGTCAATGCCTCTTAAGAGGATACCGCAATTCTCACCAGCTCTTCCCTCATCAAGTGATTTTCTAAACATCTCAACGCCGGTACATGTTGTTTGAGTTGTATCCTTAATTCCAACAATCTCTAAAGGATCTCCAGTATTAACAATACCTGTTTCGATTCTTCCAGTAACAACTGTTCCTCTTCCAGAAATAGTGAATACATCTTCAATAGGCATCAAGAAATCACCATCAACTGGTCTTTCTGGCTCAGGCACATATGTATCCAATGTTTCAATAAGTTTTGTTACAGCCGGAACACCAATATCTGACGTATCACCTTCCAAAGCTTTTAATGCACTACCTACGATGATTGGCGTATCATCACCTGGGAAGTCATACTCATTAAGAAGGTCTCTGATTTCCATTTCTACAAGCTCTTGTAGTTCAGGATCATCGACTTGGTCAGCTTTATTCATAAATACTACAATATGTGGAACTCCAACCTGTCTTGCTAAAAGAATGTGCTCTCTTGTTTGAGGCATTGGACCATCAGCAGCACTTACCACTAATATAGCGCCATCCATCTGAGCAGCACCAGTAATCATGTTTTTAACATAATCAGCGTGACCTGGACAGTCAACGTGTGCATAGTGACGAGCAGTAGATACATACTCAACATGAGAAGTAGCAATTGTTATTCCTCTTTCTCTCTCTTCTGGAGCATTATCAATATTTGCAAAGTCTACAGCATCACCACCGAATACTTCTGCAGCAACCTTAGTTAAAGCAGCTGTTAATGTAGTTTTACCATGGTCTACGTGACCAACTGTCCCAACGTTAACGTGGGGTAAGGTTCTTTCGAATTTTTCTCTAGCCATTTTTTTACGCCTCTCTGAAATTAATATTTTAATAAAAATGGAGCTCATAACCGGACTTGAACCGGTGACCTCTTACTTACCAAGCAAGTGCTCTACCGCTGAGCTATATGAGCCCGACATAAGCATCCTATTTTTAAGGTGGCGTATTATCCCTCTAAAAATTGATAAACTCAACCTTTTTACAAGATAAATTTAAAGATTTTTTTTGGTAAAAAAATTACTAAAAGAAAGATGGTGGAGAGGGTAGGATTCGAACCTACGTAGCCGAAGCGGCAGATTTACAGTCTGCTGGTATTAACCACTCACCCACCTCTCCATTTCAAGGTAGCTATTTTTGTTCTAGAATGCATTTAAGTCAACTAGTTTTTTTATATTGAATAATTTAGACATAAATATTTTACAAAGAAATATCTCTTCAAAGATAGTCAAAATAACAACTTTTGATGAAATTGATTCTACGAATGAGCAATGTAAAAGAGATATCCTAGATAATAGAATAAATATAAATATTGCAAACAAACAGACCCAAGGAAGAGGCAGAAGAGGCAAAAGCTGGTCTAGTCCAGATTCTGGTAATATCTATATGTCTTTATCAAAAGTGAACCTTACTAAGCAAGATTTTCCTCTTAGTCTTTCAGTTGGGCTTATATGCCAAAGCGCAATTCAATCATTCTTGACAGAAGAAAAAATCAAACTGAAGTGGCCAAATGATATTTTAATAAATAATAAAAAAATAGGCGGCATTCTGGTTGAGCAAGAATTTTTTGGATCAAATGTATTAAGTATTATTGGGATAGGTATTAATTTAAATATTGCTAAGAAAGAGGATTGGTGGGGTGACCTTTCTGAGTTTTCTAGCCTAATTAAAAGAGAAGAACTTATAAATAAAATAATTTTAAAGGTTTTAGATTTTTTTGAGAATGGTATTGATAACTCTGTATCTCAATGGGAAGATATCTGCATGCATATGAATAAAGAAATCAATATAATTCAAGCAAATAAAGTTATTGATAAAGGTATCTTCAAGGGCATTAACGAAGATGGCAGCATGAACATAAGCAATAAAAATGGCAAAAAAACATATCTTTTTGGAGAAGTTTCAATAAAAGGAATTTATTAGTTTATGGATCATTACATTAAAAAGATCTCTCTTGTATCACCTCTGCCGGATGGATTTAAAGAAATTATTTTAGGTGCTGGTTGTTTTTGGGGGGTTGAAAGAAAATTTTATGATCTCCCCGGAGTCTATCTAACCTCTACTGGTTACTGTGGTGGTTTAACAAAAAACCCTTCGTATGAAGAAGTGTGCTCTGGAGAAACTGGACATGCAGAAGTAATAAAAGTTATTTATGATCCTGAATTGATAGATTTCGAAGACTTGTTAATAGTTTTTTGGGAATGTCATGATCCTACTCAAGGCATGAGACAGGGCAACGACATAGGAACGCAATATAGATCTTTAATAGTTTGCTCCTCTGAGAAAGATGTAGAAGTTGCAAAAATATCAAAAGAAAAATATCAATCTGTTTTGCGCGATAATAGATTTGGAGAAATAACTACTGAAATACTAAAAAATAAAGAATATTTTCTTGCTGAGGAATACCATCAACAATATCTTGCAAAAAACCCAAATGGCTATTGTGGTATTGGAGGAACAAATTGCTCTTTCCCAAAAGAATAATTTGTATATAATAACTTTTTTTGCCACCTTAGCTCAGTTGGCTAGAGCAGTTGATTTGTAATCATCAGGTCGTCAGTTCGAATCTGACAGGTGGCTCCATTTTAAATATTAAACCCATCATTAGATGGGTTTTCTCTCTATCTATAGATATTTGGTTTATCTAAACTTTTAGTATATCTATCTCTAAGCCTTGATGATCTTGTTGTAAGGTCTGTATCTAATCCATTAATAAATACTTTTATTGGCATGCTTGATGGCTCTAACGGATCTGCATCCCAGATAATTAAATCTGCTGATGCCCCCTCTTCGACTAATCCCTTAGATCCAAGTCTAAAAGTTTTTGAAACATTGCTTGATAGGGCTTTAATTGCGCCAGAGTATGACATTCCATTGGCGACTGCAACTCCAGCGCCCTGCCTTATCAAATGATAGTTATGATCTCTTGGTGCATTAAACATTAATGTAATTCCTGCATCCTCTAGTCTAGCAGCAGCATTAATATTTGATGCAAGCTCATCAAATGAGTTAGGTATATTGTTAATAGGATTAACTATTAAAGGTATGTTGCTTTCTGCCAATTGCTCAATAACTAGGGTAGCTTCTTGAGCACCCATTATTATTAAATTTAAATTATATTTTTTCTTTATTTCAATCAGTTTTAAAATGTCTGAAGCTCTATTTGATTCAATTATCAAGGGCAAGTCTGTTTTTGCTAGGTTGTATAATGCCTGTATATCTCTAATTTGAAGATCTAAATAATCAACTAAAGGTATCTCGCTCATAAATTTGGTTATTTCAGCATTGGATTTCATAATCTTAGAGTCAATTGAATAAGCTAAATCTAATAAATCCTCTATGAGAGCAAAAGTCTCTGCCCTAGACCCTGATGAGCTGCCGCCTACTCTGCCGACCATAACCATGTCTTTTACTCCAGAAATATTTAACTTACTATCAAGATCAAAAAAAGAACCAAACCCACCAATTGGACTTGATGAATATTTTGGCAAAGTTATAGCCGAGGTAATACCATTGGCCCTATTCCAAGGTATTAATGTTGAATTTGGATTAAAGGCATCAAATACTGAAAACCCAATATTGTAAATAGATGGTGTATCGTCACGGGTAACACTTAGCGCACCTATTTCGACAATCCCAATCTCAGTATCAGTTGCAATAAATCCTGGCGTAATAATCATGCCGCTAGCATCGATTACATTCTCAACATCAAATAGATTATTTGAAATATTTCTTATCTTGCCGTTTTTTATATAAATATTACCGATAAAAGGACTATCAGATTTGCCATCATAAATATTGGCATTAGTAATCAATACTTCCTCAGCACTCATGCTATTCGCAAAGAAAATTATTAAATAAGTAGCAAGGTATCTTTTAAATTTTAAATTTAGCATCACTCTTCTATCCTATTTTTATTTGGATTAAGAATTCCAAGATCAAAGTCAGATACTGGTTCATAGCCAGAATCTCTGTCGTATGCTATTGCTCCATCTATAAATACTTTCTCAGCCAATGTGTATACACTGAATGGATTTCCATTCCACAAAACAATATCTGCATTTTTACCTACCTTAAGGGATCCAGTAACGTCATAAATTCCTGCTGCCTTGGCGGGATTACTTGTTATCCATTTTATAGCCCTAGCTTCAGAGATGTCATAACCTGCTCTTATTCCTGCTGCTAAGGCTTTTGATGCTTCCTGATTTAAATGTTGGATTCCAATTTCGCTGTCAGAGTGGACTATTGCGCACCCCTTCCCGTTTCTAGCTTGATCGACTATAGCCACATTTGCTTGCACCATATCATATGCCTCATGTTTAAATCCCCACCAATCAGCCCATAACGCTGCGCAAATATTATTATCAGCTAGTAAATCTGCAATCTTGTATGCTTCTATAGCATGGTGAAACGCAGTAATCTCATATCCAAATTCATTAGCTATATCTATCATTACCGCCATCTCATCAGCTCTGTAGCAATGGTTATGAACTAGAATATCTCCTCTGAGAACTCCTGCTAATGTTTCTAGCTCAAGATCTCTTTGAGGCTTATAACCCATTTCTTTGGCCTCTTCCGATTTTGAATCATACTCATCCAATCTGCTCAGGTAACTTGTAGCCTTAATCCATGATTTCCTGTAGCCAGCAGCATTTCCCATGCGTGTAGATGGAGCTTGGCTTCTATTACCATAAACTCTTTTTGGATTTTCACCACAAGCCATTTTTAAAGAATGAGGTGCGTCAGGAAACTTCATAGAATTTATAGTGTTTCGTTGAACATTTTTTGCTGTCACGCCTCTGCCACCAATAAGATTTGCCGAACCAGGCAAAACATGAAAAGTTGTAACGCCACCTTTTAATGCAAGAGCAAATTGAGGATCTTGCACCCATATAGAATGCTCTGCCCAAACATCAGCAGTTACCGGGCTTGTTGACTCATTACCATCTGAACTTGTTTGCACTGAGGGGGCTGGATAAACACCCATATGCGAATGAATATCTATAATTCCAGGCGTAATCCATTTATTTGTTACATCTATGACTTTGATATCTTCTGATTTTGGAAGATCTTTGCCTATTGCAACGATTTTTCCATCTTGGATAATAATGTCAGTATCTAAATATTTATTGCCATCTCCATCAAAAATATTTGCATTTTGAAATAAAACATTTGAGTAAGGCATTGGAAAGTAAGTTGATTTAAAAGGCTCATTTTCTGAAGAAATGAATTGAGATAACGATGCGATAAAAGCAAAACTTAATATATGTTTTATGTATATAATTTTCATATGATTAGTATATGTTGTTAAAACATTTAATTAAATACCATATAATTTCATAACATTTTTAAATGGATAAATGAAATGAGTGAAATTATCAATAGTCTAAAAAATGGCAAAGTCGAAATAACTTTTAAATCTTTAAAGAGTGGAAGACAAATAAAAGAAATTTGTTCCCTTCACCCATCAGAAATTCCAAATGACTTTTCATTTAATCAAAGCAATGATTCTGAATCTATTCTTTGTTATTTGGTTGAGAAAAAAAGATGGGAAGATATAAATAAAAAGACTATTGTTAGTTATGAAGAAATAGATACATGAGATACTTAAAGCTATGAAATCATACCAAGTTATTGAAGACGGTCTTCCCCTAGAAAGAGTTATCTCAGACAAACCAACTCCAAAAGGAAAAGAAGTTTTAATTAAAACAATTGCCTGCGGAGTTTGTCACTCTGATGTTCATATTCATGATGGATATTTCGATGCTGGCAACGATGAAAGAATTCCATCTAGACTTACCCAACCATTAGCAATGGGTCATGAGATCTTCGGAGAGCTTGTGGAAGTTGGTGAAGAGGTTGAAGGTGTGAAAATTGGAAATAAGTATGTTGTATATCCATGGATTGGATGTGGTGAATGCCATGAA
>CALJHI010000012.1 GCA_938075575.1 uncultured SAR86 cluster bacterium
ATAAAGGATAGCTTCTTGGTAAAGAAATTTTTAATATAAGAGATAGAAAGCTTGATCAAATCTCTAGAAAGTCTTTAAAACGAATAACTAAAGAAGCTATTTTATTATGCTTAGACGGAAGAGAGCTTGCTAGTAGGGAAATTTTTAGGAGCCTGGCAAAATGATTTTTGGCATAGGAACAGATATCGTTAAAGTCTCTAGATTTGAGGAAATGGATTCAGTCGACGCCTTTGCTAAAAAATGTCTGTCTGAAGAAGAATTGAAACATTTTTTCAGCCTTAAGGATTCAAAAAAACCGAGGTATCTTGCAAAGCAATTTTGTATTAAAGAAGCGATATCTAAAGCTTTTGGAACAGGTATAAGACAAGAGGTGCTTTTATCAAATATGACAATTATTCGAGATGAGCTGGGCAAACCATTATTTAAGCCTAATAAAAAACTAGAGGACAAGATGAATAGTTTGGGGATTTCTTCAAGCCATGTTAGTCTTGCAGACGAAAAAAAATATGTCGTAGCTTTTGCTATATTAGAAAGATGAAGAATATTATTTTATTGGGCCCTCCAGGGGCTGGAAAAGGAACTCAAGCTGATCTTATATGTGAGCTTTATAAGATTCCCAAATTAAGTACCGGAGACATGCTTAGAGAAGCTGTCGCTTCAGGCTCTAAATTGGGAAATCAGGTGTCGAGCATATTAGACTCAGGCGGCCTAGTCTCAGATGACATTATAGGATCATTAATAGAAGATAGATTAAAGATGCCAGACTGCAAAAATGGATCTTTATTTGATGGTGTGCCAAGAACGCTTGGCCAAGCAGAAATATTAGATAACATGGGCGTTACTTTCTCACACGTCATTGAGATTGTTGTTGGGGATGAAGTAATTGTAAATAGAATGTCTGGAAGAAGAGTGCATCCTGGCTCCGGCAGGAATTATCATATTGACTACAACCCTCCTAAAGTTAATGGTATGGATGATATTTCTGGTGAAGAGCTTATCCAGAGAGAGGATGATAAGCCGGCCACTGTCCTGAAGAGACTTGGCGTCTATCATGAACAAACAAAGCCTCTTACAAAATTCTACAAAGATATCAGCAGCAAAACTAATCTAAATTATTTCTCTGTTGATGGTTCAAAGACGGTGAATGAGGTTTTTAATAGTATTAAAGAAGATATTTAACCATGAATATACTGGCGATTGACTCTACTGGTAACCATACCTCAGTTGCTACGAAGATTGGAGACGATTTACTCTCAGTCTCAGTCAAACATGAGAGAAAAATGCGCCCTGACTGGGAAGACTTACTTGATAAAATTAGTGTAACCTCTGAAGATATTTCAAGTTTTGATTTATTTGTTTTTGGCCAAGGTCCAGGTTCTTACACCTCAATAAGAAGCGTCGCAACATTCATGAAAGCCTTATCGCTTACTCACGCAAAGCCCTTGATGGCTTTATCAAATCTAGAATGTATTGCTTTTGAGCATAGCCTGTTCTCACCAGATGATACAGACATACATTGCGCCATAATGTCAGATATTAAAACAGAGGTTTACTATGGATTTTTCCAACTCAAGAGTGGCCAGCTTATCAGCAAAGCAAGCGAAACACTTATGAATAAGGACGAGCTAAGAAAAATAGTTATAGATAACACCGGCGAATTCTTTATTGGCAATGCATGGGATGATATTGATTCAAATAATATAAATTTAGAAATATCTTCAAATGCAGCAACAATGATCGAACTAGCAATCTCTAAATACTCAGATAAAAATCCTTATAAGCCAGAGGATGCAAATCCTATTTATATCAAAGAAACTTCTTACAAAAAAATAAATGATCAGTGAGATACTATTAATAATTCTATTAAGTATCATTCAAGGTTTAACTGAATTCTTACCCATATCTAGCTCGGCTCATCTTCTCCTTCCAAACTTACTGTTCGGCACTAAAGACCTAGGGCTCAGTTTCGATATTGCAACACATGCAGGAACTCTAGTTGCTGTAATTGCGTATTTTAAGAAAGATTTAACACGCATGACTTTTTCAATTATAAAGCCTCAGGCCAGTCTCGCCGATGATAGACGTCTTGCATTCCTTCTTATTGCAGCTACTCTTCCAATAGTAATTATTGGCTTAATATCATCTGATCTTATTCAACAAAGACTTTTTACAATAAATAGCATCGCATTAATGAATATAGTATTTGCTATAGTTTTGCTTATTGCATTTACCTCTGGTCCAAAAAATAAAAATATTAAAGAAATTACTTTAATGGCTGCTATATTTATTGGATTAATTCAGGTCTTTGCATTAATACCTGGCGCATCTAGATCTGGAACAGCAATGACAGCAGGTCTAATTATTGGCTTGAGCCTTAAAGATGCTTCAAAGTTTGCTTTCCTTCTTGGAATACCAACAATTTTAGGTGCTTTAATATTTTTGTCAGTTGACGCATCCATATCATCAATTACTATAAATTATCTGCACCTTTTGCTTGGTTTTGTCATTTCGGCGGTTGTGGCTTTCATGACTATCAAATATTTCTTAAAATTTGTGGAAAATATAG
>CALJHI010000013.1 GCA_938075575.1 uncultured SAR86 cluster bacterium
TATCTTTATCAACATGCCTTCCCATCGTTCCCTCAACTTCAGGATGTCCTTCGTGACCAATTAAGATAATATCTTTATTGGCTCTTGCATGTCTAACGACCTCCATATGAACTTTTGTTACTAGTGGGCAGGTGGCATCATAAAAATCTAAGTTTCTATTTTTTGTTTGAATCTCAATATCTCTTGATACGCCATGAGCACTAAAAATTACCAGAGAGTTATCAGGTATTTCACTAATCTCTTCTATAAATATGGCTCCTCTCTTTTTAAGATCTTCTACAACAAATTTATTATGAACAACCTCATGCTTTACATAGACTGGGGCACCATGAATTTCCAAGGCTTTATTAACAATATCAATTGCCCTATCGACTCCTGCGCAAAAACCTCGAGGGTTTGCTAGCTTAATATTTCTATTAGCTGTTTTCATTTTTATAAAAAAATTCAGATGCTATGAGGATAAGTGCTCCTATTGAAATAAAAGCATCAGCTGGGTTAAATACAAAAAATGAAAAATTCATTATAGATAGATGAAACATATCGGTAACTTGTCCGTCAGGGGCTCTGTCTATTAAATTCCCTAACGCCCCAGCAATAATCATGGCAAGGCTATAAATTTTTATCTTAATTTTTTCATTTCTAAATAAATAAAAAAGGTAAGAAACAATAAGCATTCCAATTATAAAAATTATATTTGAAAAGAATTTTTCACCAAGATCAAATATTCCAAAAGCAATTCCAGAATTGTAAATAAGAAGGAGATCGATAAAGGGTAAAAAGGGCTCCGATTGTCCAAATTCTAAATATTCAATTGAGTAATTTTTAGCTACTACATCTATTAGAACCAGTATAATAATAAAAATATATGGGAAGAATTTATACAAAACTTCTGGATTCTCCCTCGCTCTCAATATTCTCCACACATCTTGAACATATTTCTTCATGATCCTCAATTGTTCCAACTGAGCTACATCTATGCCAGCATCTTGTACATTTTTGAGCTTCAGATAGTGCAATATCAATTGAAAATTGGTTTGATAAATTAATCTTTGCATCAGTTGAGATGAATATAAAATGAAGCTCTTTGCCTATTTTATCTAATAGAGAATAATCATCTTCTTTAACATTAATAGTGACAACAGCATCAAGCGATCCTTTAATACTATTTTCTGATCTCATTGACTCTATTGACTGATTAACAAGATCTTTTATCTCAAAAATCCTATTCCAATTTTCTTTGGTAATCATTGAGTTACTATCTACATTCTTATACCCATAAGAATTAAGGAAAACTGACTCTCCCTGTTTTTTAAGCGAAGGATGGGTTTGCCAAATCTCTTCGGCAGTAAAAGATAAGATTGGAGCAATCAGTCTTACAATTATATTACAAATATAATCAAGACTGGTTTGGCACGATCTTCTCGCTTGAGAGTTCTTTCCTGTGGTATAGAGCCTGTCTTTAACAATATCTAGATAAATTCCACCGAGTTCGTTAACACAAAAATTATGGATTTTTTGGACAGCAGTATGATATGCATAGTTGTTGAAATCTGAAAGGACGCTGTCTTCAAGTTCTTTAGTTGCATTCACGATCCATTTATCAAGCTCTACCTGATCTTCAGTCTTAACAGAATTTGATTCATCAAAATCATGAAGATTGCCTAATACAAACCTTAAGGTATTTCTAATCCTTCTATATTGATCTGAGACTCTTTTCAGGATTTCATCAGATGCCACCATTTCACTTCTAAAATCAGTTGATGCCACCCAAAGTCTGAGAATGTCTGCGCCGAGGCTATCCCAAACTTTCTGAGGTGAAACAACATTACCCAATGATTTTGATTGCTTTCTTCCATTTTCATCAACAACAAAACCGTGAGTCAGGACTGATTTATAAGGAGCTCTGTTATTTATAGCAATAGAAGTTAATAATGATGATTGGAACCAGCCCCTGTGTTGGTCTGAACCTTCAAGATACAAATCTGCAATAGTATTTTCACCAAATCTCTTGTCCGTTACAGCATAATGGGTGACACCTGAGTCAAACCAAACATCTAAAGAATCAGTTACTTTTATGTATTGCTCATGATCATCTATAAATTTAGATAAATCTAATGAGTCCCATGCAGAAATTCCTTCTTTTTCTATTAAATCCGCAAATTTATTAAATAAATTATTTTGATCAGGATGAATATCGCCAGATTCCTTATGGATTACTAGAGTAATAGGCACTCCCCAGTTTCTCTGTCTCGAGATACACCAGTCAGGCCTGTCTGTAAGCATAGAGTTTATTCTTTGAAGTCCCCACGAAGGTTCCCATTTAACAGCATCTACAACCCCTTTGGCATTTGACAGAAGATTAGATTTTTCCATAGAAATGAACCATTGAGCTGTGGCTGTAAAAATTAATGGGGTTTTATGTCTCCAGCAGTGAGGGTATGAATGATGATAATCTTCTACTGAAATGAGAGCGTTTAATTCTTTTAGCTTGTCAATAATCTTTTCATCTGCTTTTAGAGGCGGAAGCCCCTCAATAAAATCAAAATCAGAGGTAAAGAAAGCCTTTGCATTTAAGGCCTTATAAACATCTATATTATTTTTTTTACAAACAAGAAAGTCATCCAAGCCATGAGCGGGTGCGGTATGAACACATCCTGTTCCGGCCTCAGTTGTAACATGGTCGCCTTCTAATAAGTATGATTTTCTATTAACAATGGGGTGTTGTAAGGTGATCTTACCAAATGAACTCCCTTTAGTGACTGATATTTTTTCTATATCTGCCTGCCACCTCTGACTACATGAATCTATCATGTCTTCTGCAATAACAAGGAATGCTTCATCTTTTTTTACTAAAGCATACTTTAACTCAGGGTTAATACATACTGCTACATTGGAGGGTATAGTCCATGGTGTTGTAGTCCATATTACAAACGAAACATTTTTTATATCAGCCTGATCAAAAACTTTATTAATATTTGGAATAAATTCTGGGGTAATTTCAAAAGATACATCGATTGATTTTGAGACTTTGTCCATGTATTCAACCTCTGCCTCTGCAAGAGCAGAACCACAGTCTTGACACCAGTTCACAGGTTTCTCGCCTTTATGGATATGTCCTTTCTCGTAAATTTTCCCCAAAGCTCTAACTACATCTGCTTCAAAAGAAGAATCTAAGCTTTGGTAAGGGTTGTTCCATTCTCCCAAAACACCTAATCTTATAAAATCTTCCCTTTGTTTATCTATTTGGGTGATTGCATATTCTTTACATGCTTTCTGAAATTGTCTTTTATCAGAAACGATATCGCTCCTTTTACCATGTTTCTTCTCTACATTTAGCTCAATAGGTAGTCCATGACAGTCCCAACCTGGGATATATGGAGCATCATATCCGCTCAAAGTTTTTGACTTTATAGTGATATCTTTAAGTATTTTATTAACCGAATGTCCTAGGTGAATTGAGCCATTTGCATATGGAGGACCATCATGCAATATGAATCTCTCTTTACCACTATTTTGTTCTCTAATTTTATTGTATAGATCAATTTCATTCCAAAAATTAAGAATTTCAGGCTCCTTTCTGGGCAAGCCAGCTTTCATGGATAGTTCTGTTTCTGGTAAATTTAAGGTATCCCTGTAGTTTTTGGTCATAATTTTTATCTTAGTAATTCTTTGGCCATTGATATATCTTTTTGAATTTGAGATTTTAACAGATTAAGGTCCTTAAACTTCTTTTCATCTCTAATTTTATGTTTAAATTCAATCTCCAATCTTTTTGAATAGATGTCTTGATTAAAGTCAAAAATATGAACCTCTAAAACTGGTTTTGTTCCATCCACAGTTGGCCTTGTGCCCATATTAGCTATTCCTTGTAAACTTTGGTTTTCAAGCATGCATTTAACCGCGTAAACACCAGATATTGGAAGTTTTTGTTTTGGAATCCAGAGATTGGCAGTGGGAACCCCTATTGTTCTTCCAAGCTTTTGACCACAAACAACTTTTCCTGAAAATGTATAAGGTCTTCCAAGTAATTTTGATGCTAAATCAAAATTACTTTTAAGCAAAGATTCTCTTATTCGCGAACTGCTAACTCTTTTCTTTTCATATAGAAATGTACGCGTATTTGATATATCAACTTGATTATTTGCACCCCAATTTCTTAAAAAACTATAATCACCTGCCCTGTTTGCTCCAAATCTAAAATCATCACCAACCTTGAGAGATATTAAATTCAAGGAACCTAAGATATCTTCTATAAACTTTTCCGGTGACATTGATCTCAAAGAATCATTGAATTTTAAAAAGAAACCAAAGTCGATACCCTCCTGATCGAGAAGCCTTACCTTCTCTCGCCATGGCGATATTCTTGGCGGAGATAACTTATCATTATTTATATTTGCAAAATACTCTGAGGCATGTGGCTCAGTAAAGAAAACAATTGTTTTAGATCCTTTCTTTTCAGCATCTTTTTTGATTGATTGAATGATAGATTTATGGCCTAAATGAAGCCCATCAAAATTTCCTATAGTTGCAGATAGCTTCACATTAGGATATCTATTTTTAAAAAGATTTATATTGTTTTGACCTCTTATTAAATACATCCTATTAAGCTATTAGTTTTTTTAGTTCCTTGCCAAGAAAGATTTTAATACAAATAAAATAAAGAAGAATTGAAAAAATAATTTCTATAAAAAGAATTTTGATTCTATCAAAAGATGCCATTGTCAGAAAATCAAAATATTGATTGAAGTTATATAAAAAGGTAGCCAATAGAATGCATGAAAGTAATAAAGATATATTAAACCTATTAAAAGGATTCTTTAATTCAATCAACCCATCTCTTGTTAATATAAGCTCAAGAATTAGAACACTGACGAAGGCTGCAATTGAGCTTCCTATTGCAATTCCGACATGCCCATATCCATATACAAAAGCAAATAAATAATTAAGGATAATATTCAATACTAATGAAATAAAAGCAATCGCAACAGGAATTTTTGTTAATTTCCTTGAAAAGAATGCTGGTATTAGTATCTTCATCAACATAAAAAATGGAAGTCCTAATGCAAGGATCTCTAAACTTAAAGAAGTTTTAATTACATCAAAATTTGAAAATTCGCCTCTATAAAAAATGGTGCTTATGATATTCTCAGCGCAATAATATATGCCTATGCAAGAGGGAAGTCCTATTAAAAGAACCATCTTCTGTCCTTTTTTAACACTTTCAATAAAATATAATTTATTTTTCTTAAAATCTATATTTGATAGGAGCGGAAGAAGAACTGTTCCTATCGCAATTGCAAATATCCCCATTGGTAACTGAATTAGTCTATCAGAAATATACAACCAAGTTGGGCTCCCTGTTTCAAGAAGAGATGCAAAAATTGTATCTATTAAAATATTTATTTGCATTATTCCTCCGGCGAATATTGCTGGTAACATTACATGTAAAACTTTTTTTACTCCTGGATGTGAAAAATTAATTTTAGGTATTGGAATTCTATTAATTGCTGAAAGTGGTGAAAACTGAATTAATAATTGAATAAAACCAGCAACTAAAACGCTCCATGCAAGTGGATAAACAGGTATTTCATATTTTGGAGCGATACTAAAAGCCGTAATTATTAAAGATAAGTTAAAAATTATTGGTGTTGCTGCTGGAATTGAAAATTTTGAATGTGTATTCTGAATTCCAGAAGCAAAAGCAACAAGCGAAATCAAAGCTAGGTATGGAAACATGACTCTTAAGATATCAACTGAGATGCTCTGCTTAATTGGATCTGCATAAAAACCTGGTGCAAATAACATCACCACAAAGGGAGAAAATATTAAAACAAGAACAACAAAGCTAAATAGAAATACCAATAAAGTTCCAAAAAGAGAATCTAGAAAGTCTTTAGAATCTTTATCATCTCCCTCTCTAACATAGTCACTGTATACAGGAATAAAAGCTTGATTGAATGCCCCTTCTGCAAAAAACCTTCTAAATAGATTAGGAATTTTTAAAATGACAACGAATATGTCGTGGAGATAAGAAGCACCTAACAAGCTAGTTGTAGCTATATCCCTTAAAAGACCAAAAACCCTAGAAATGCTGGTCCAGCCACTTACTTTTTTTAACGATTGAAAAAGGTTTGGATTATTTTTTGTAACTTTATTCAACTGAATTTCTTAATTTTCATCAAAGTCTAATGCTACTGAGTTTATGCAATATCGCAAACCTGTAGGATCAGGACCATCTTCGAAAACATGCCCTAGATGAGCGTCGCACTTTGAGCACTTAACCTCAGTTCTAGTTCTAGCTAGTGTATTGTCCTCATGCTCAGATATGCAATTTTTTTCAATAGGTATGAAGAAGCTTGGCCACCCGCAACCAGCATCAAACTTGGTTTGAGACTCAAAGAGAGGTTCAGAGCAACAAATACACTTATAAACACCTTTTTCATCAAAATCCCAGTACTTTCCAGTAAATGGTCTTTCAGTTGAAGACTGTCTTGTTACCTTGTAAGAGTCATCTGAAAGAGACTTCTTCCACTCATCATCACTTTTAATAATTTTACTCATTGCTCAATTGTAATGAATTAACTTAATTAAATGTAGTAAAAATTTAAAGCTTTAATTTTGAAATATTGAGTTAATTTTATTGGCTCCATCAAGAAAATCTTTTACTAAAAGTTCAGATGGTGTATAAATTCTTCTTCTTTTATCAATACTTGAAGACTCCTCAACTATGTATCCTAGCTTTACTGCATATTTAAGCACTTGAAGACGTTTAATTCTTGATGCAAATCTTTGAGGTACTAATGATATTGCATGTTCTTGAGATATTTCTGATCCTTCAAAGTATTCAATCATAAAGCTAAGAAGAAAAAAATATCGATATACATCTGATCTGAAATAAATTATTGAAGCAGGAGCATCCTTGTTATCAGTAAACATATCTAGGACTTTTTGAATAAAAGGCTTTATTGTTTCAAGGCGTGCAAGCTGTTGACTTGAAATTTTTCTAGGTTCTTTTTTTTCTTCTCTTAGCAACATAAGGCTTTCTCCTATAACAAGTATGAATCCAAATAAGCTAAAATATTTATAGCTTTTGTTATATATAATAATTTAATGCAAAAATGATGCCAAATATGAATCAAATATTAATATATATTAAAATACATATTTTATGTATTAAACATTTACATAAGACTTCTACTGACTATCAAAAAATACTAAATCATTTCTTTCTGGGTGGTCTGATCTTATTTGACTGAAATTATCAACGCACTTATTAAGTGCACAGTGAGCTCTTCTTTTAAAATTATTTGACTCTGTGATCACAGAATACTCTTTATAGAAATCCTTAAGACTTTTATATTTATTATTTTTTTTATCAACATATTCTTTTAAAGTTTGAATATTTTCTGCCATAACATCTTTACTTAAATTTAACTGATTCATTAATTCAATTAATACAGCAATGGTTCCATTTAGCTTACCCTCTTGGCTATGACCAGCTATATGAGGGGTTGCGATATAGCTTTTCTCTATAGATGCTATATAAGGATTAGGCTCATTTTCCCAAACATCAGCAATATAATTAATATGACTATCTAAAACCCTTTTTTCATCAACAATTCCTCCTCTAGAGGTATTAATAATTGAGTGAGATTTTGTTAAAGAGAGATATCTTTTATTAATCATGTTTTGTGTTGGGAATTGCCCTTCAAAGGTTAAGGGCGTGTGAATTGTTAATAACTCACAATTCATTACATCATCTATTTCTGATAGGTGCTTATTAAGAATAAATGGGTCATAAGCACAATTATTTATACCTAAATTATCTAGAATTTTTTTTAACTTGCTTCCAATATTACCAAAACCCAATATCCCAACTGTATCATTTTTTTTAAATAAACCATTTGAGCTAAGAACATAAAGGCAAGACAAAACATAATTACAAACAGATAAAGAATTGCATCCGCTTGCATTAAACCAACCTATTCCATTGTCTTTCAAGTATTGTTTATCTATATGGTCAATTCCCGCTGTTGCAGATCCAATCCATTTAATATTTGAACCTGAAAGCAAGAGGCGATCAATTTTTGTTTGAGATCTTATTAAAAGAATATCTGTCTCTTTGATAGCATATGAAGTAATTTCATTGGTTTACAACAAGTTAATATCGAAAAATTCAAGCCCATTCATAAGGGGGAGGATCTTATCAATGCCTCTGAGCCCAATATCAGCAACAATTTTCACATTAATTCTTTTTTGAAGGTTTTATTAAGCTCATTACCCAACCTAGAAATGTATTGTTTTTTAATGAGTGTTTATCAAGAGAATCAAAATCCATTGCAAGCTTTTTTGGATCGCTAAAAAAATTAGCCCTAGTATTAAAATCTTTTTCATCAATTGTTTTAACAAGTTTTGCAGGATTGCCAGCAAAGACTGAATTTGAAGGTACGTCTTTAGTAACTACTGAACCAGCACCTATAATACTATTCATTCCAATAGTTACGCCTTTACAAATAACTGCGCCATCTCCAATCCATACATTGTCTTCCAGAATAACAGGGCTTGCCTTCCCAACAGGCTCTGCTCTATCGTATATTCCATGCCAATCTGCATCAGAAATATATGCACCATGGGCAATCATGCATGAATCACCAATAGATATCTTTTTTGCAGCCATAATCCTTACACCTGGTGTAATTAAGCAATATCGTCCAATTTCTATTTCGCCATTCCAGCCACCGACATTCCAAGCAGTAAATTGAATATATGCATCTGGAGAACCAATTAGAGTTGGATAGTCATCAATTGAAATCTCTGTACCAAATATTTTTATATACCTTGGTTTGAAATATGCTCCTCCCTTTCCTAGATTGGAAAACTGAGGTCTTAGAAAATGATCAACATAAACATTAATCAATCTAGTTGTTGCTTTTTTTAACCAATACGGTCTGTTATCTTTTCTAATAATTATCTCCAAAAAAATATATTCTAATATGATAAAGTAGCAAAAAAATTATTTAGCGAAAATAAATTGATCAAACCTGACATTTTTGAGTTTAAAAACCTTATAAAAATTGGAATCCCGATATTAGGATCTCAACTTTCATATATGTTAATGGGCACAACTGACACAATTGTTGCTGGAAGGGCAAGCTCAGCTGATCTTGCTGGTTTAGGAGTTGGTTCTGCTATCTTTAATACAATATGGTTTTTAATAGCAGGTGTTATTTTTGCTGTAACTCCGATAGTTGCCCAATTATTTGGAGCTAAAAAATATGAAAAAATTGGAAAAAAGTTAAGAGAAATCTTATGGATAGCATTTTTCTTAGGTTTTATCGTATGTATTATCTTATTTTTTATGGGAAATATTTTATTTTATCTCCCTATTGATGAATCTATAACTTCTATATCTAGCTCATATCTCAAAGCACTATCTTTAGGGATAATTTTTATGACAATTTTTACTACTTTACGATGCTACAGCGAAGGCATGGCCTTAACAAGACCAGTTTTTTATATTGCATTTACTGGGATGTTATTAAATATTCCTCTAGATATTATCTTTGTGTATGGCTATTTTGGTGTACCAAAACTTGGTGGAGTTGGTTGCGGTATTGCAACTACCTTGGTTTCATTTTTGATGATGATTACTTTAATAATCTACATAAAGTTTTCAGATAAATATACTTCCACGAAACCTTTTGTCGAATTTACCCCACCATCAATTGACACAACAAAAGAAGTTTTTAGGCTTGGAACCCCAATAGGCATGGGGATTTTTATTGAATTAAGTATGTTTTCAGGTGCAGCTCTAATCCTCGGAGTATTAGGTGAAACAGTTGTGGCTGGTCATTATATTGCACTTAATATTGCAAGCTTATTTTTTATGCTTCCTTTATCCATTGGACTTGCAGCTGCAACAAGAGTTGGGAATTTAGTAGGTGAAAATAATAAATTTCAGGCTAGAGTTGCTTCCTATTCAACAATATATTTATGCATTATTAGCTCCTTTATAACCTGTATAACAATTCTATTAGTTAGAGAAAACATTGTTTACCTATATAGTTCTGATATAGACGCGATAAAAATAGCAACTGGTTTGTTGATTTTTGCTGCAATATTTCAACTCCCTGATGGAATACAAATGTCTGCAGTGGGAAGTTTAAGAGGGTATAAAGATACTTTTGCACCGATGATTCTTTTGTTTATATCTTATTGGATATTTGCAATACCTGCCGGTTATTATTTAACAATGAATGGATTTGGAAGTCCTCTTGGAGCAGCGGGAATGTGGATAGGAATGATAATTGGTTTAACAATTTTTTCATTCCTATCAATATATAGACTAAATTGGATAATTAGAAAAAGTCTTAGAAAAGAATTTAGCGGCCTAACACCTCGGCAACTTTAGCTCCTATATCTACAAGATTTTCTGCAATATGGACACCAGATTCACTTAAAGATTTTATTTTATCTTTAGCAGTACCCTTTCCACCTGCAATAATTGCTCCAGCATGCCCCATTCTTTTTCCAGCAGGAGCAGTCTGGCCAGCAATATATGAAATAACAGGTTTTGTAACATGGTTTTTGATATATTCTCCTGCCTCTTCTTCTGCAGATCCTCCAATTTCTCCAACCATCACAATTGCTTTCGTCTGGTCATCATTTTCAAACATTTCTAAAATATCAATAAATGAAGACCCTGGAATCGGATCTCCACCGATACCCACACAAGAACTTTGACCTAAGCCAAGATCGGTTGTTTGTTTAACTGCCTCATAAGTAAGCGTCCCTGACCTAGATATAATCCCTATAGATCCAGGAATATGAATGCTGGCCGGCATAATTCCCATTTTACCTTTGCCAGGAGTTATTATCCCAGGACAATTAGGACCAACTAATGTTACGCCCAATTCATCAACTCTCTTTTTTACTATAAGCATATCTAAAGTTGGAACACCTTCGGTAATACAAATTATAAGTTTTATTCCTGACTCTGCGGCTTCTAGTATTGAGTCTTTGCAAAAAGGAGCTGGAACAAAGATAAGGGCTGCATTTGGCTTTACCTGTTTCATAGCTTCGTTTACTGTATCGAAGACAGGTCTGTCTAGATGTGTTTGACCGCCCTTTCCAGGAGTAACACCACCAACAATATTTGTACCATATGCTATGGCCTGCTCAGAGTGCAAAGTTGCCTGAGAGCCTGTAAATCCTTGAACTAATACTCTTGTTTGATCATTAATTAATATGCTCATTTAGATAGCTCCACTGCTTTTTTAGCTGCATCAGCTAAATCATTTTTACTCTCAATTTTTATACCTGATTCAGATAAAATTTTTGAACCAATCTCCGCATTATTTCCTTCAAGCCTAACCACTACTGGTATTTCAACGCCGACCTCTTCAATGGCTGCAAGTATTCCCTCAGCTATTAGGTCACACCTTACAATTCCTCCGAATATATTAACTAGGACTACTTTTACTTCAGGGTCTGCAAGAATTATTTTAAAGGCTTTAGCAACTCTTTCTTGTGTTGCGGTCCCACCTACATCAAGAAAATTAGCTGGGTTGCCGCCATAAAATTTTATTGTGTCCATCGTTCCCATAGCCAAACCAGCACCATTGACCATACAGCCAAT
>CALJHI010000014.1 GCA_938075575.1 uncultured SAR86 cluster bacterium
AAGATGTATTGTTTAGAATATTAGTTTCTTCATTTTTATTTGTTCCAAAATAATAAAGCCCGAGAGGTCTATCTTTATTATTAATCATTGAAATCGCATCATTAATATCATCATATTCTACGACAGGAAGTATAGGCCCAAAAATCTCTTCATTCATAACTCTCATATCACTGGTTGCATTTGTAATAATTGTGGGAGGTATTTTATAAAACTCTTGCTGAGAAAAGTCTTCATTAGCTGGGTTTATCTGATTAATCGTTGCCCCCTTTTCTCTTGCATCATCTATTAATGAATTGAGTCTATCAAAATGCCTCTCGTTTATTATTGATGTGTAATCATCATTGTTCTTTATATCGGGGTAGAATTCCTGAATTGCATTCTCTGATCTTTTTATAAATTCATCCTTTTTATTTTTATGTACGATTACATAATCTGGCGCAAGACAAATCTGACCAGCATTCATTGTTTTACCAAACATAATTCTTTTGGCTGAAACATCCATATCAGCCCCCTCACTTATTACAACAGGAGATTTTCCACCAAGCTCAAGCGTTAATGGAACTAAATTTTGAGATGCAGCATTCATGACGTGCTTCCCAACATTTCCACTCCCAGTATATAAAAGATGATCAAAATGCAATCTTGAAAAAGCTTCACCCACCTCTGGTCCGCCTAAGAAAGTTGCAAATTCAGTTTCATCAAAATTTTTATCACATAAATCTTTCATTAACTTAGCTGTTTCAGGCGTTAGCTCACTGGGTTTATGCATTACTTGATTGCCTGCAGCAAATATTGCTGCCAGCGGTCCAAAAGCTAAATTTACGGGAAAATTCCAAGGAGATATCATACCTACTGTGCCTAAAGGCTCATATCTTATGTAAGATTTTGCTCCAAGCAATCCAAAAGGAAAATTAGAAGATCTCTTCTCATCCTTGGTCCATTTTTTTATATTTTTTATAGCGTGATTGATCTCAGGAACAATTGTGTATACATCAGTCATTAATGATGCATTTTTAGATCTGTTCCCAAAGTCAGCATTTAGCGACTCGGTAAAATCATATCTATTTTCTATAATTAGATCTTTAAGTCTATTAAGCCTATCGACACGCAATTCAATTGATGGAACGCCATCATTAATAAAACTTTTTTTTTGCAAACTTAAAGTTTGGTTCATCTTTTCAAAACTATTATCCATATATTCCCCCTTTTATGATCTGTTAGCTTTATCTTTATTATTAGACGACCTTATCATAGCTCTGATTTGATCCCAATCTTCATCACTCAATTTGTCAAGATTAGAAAAGGTGCCTCCACCTGTTAAGTATTGTGCACCATCAATGCCTATTGTCTGACCAGTTAAATAATCACAGCCATCGGCCATTAAGAAGGTTGCCAAGTTCTGGAGCTCTATCATCTCTCCTGTTCTACCTAGAGGAATGCTAGCCATTGAACTCTCATCGTTACCTCCAAGGTTTAACCTTTCCCATGCCCCTTTAGTAGGGAACGGCCCCGGAGCAATTGCATTTACTTTAATATTGTATTTACCCCATTCAGCAGCCAATGACTGAGTCATGGCATTTAGACCGGATTTAGACATTGCAGATGGAACTACATAAGGTGAGCCAGTCCACACCCAAGTGGCTAAGATAGATATAATCGATCCTTTGTGTTTAAGGTCTATCCATCTCTTTCCAACAGAATGAGTAATGTAAAAAGTTCCATGGAAAACAATATTTGCTATAGCATCAAAACCTTTATGTGAGAGATCTTTTGTCGGTGAGATAAAATTTCCTGCAGCATTATTAACAAGGCCATCTAAAGGCCCTTCTTGGAATATTCTTTCAATATAATCATCTACATCTTTTGAAGCTCTTATGTCTAAAGTCTCGTATTTAACACTAACACCATACTTTTCTTTAAGCTCAAATGCCGTCTCTTCTAAAACATTTAGTCTTCTTCCACAGATATACAGATCAGCTCCATGCTCTGCATAGTGTGAAGCCATTTCCTTTCCAAGACCGGTACCACCACCAGTTATAAGTATTCTCTTATTTTTTAATAAATCTTTTTTAAACATAATTACTTTTTAAAATTATTTAGGCTAGTAACATCTATTACAGCATCAACCCATTTATCAGAGTAATTTAAAGATGGTACATAGTCCAAATTTGTACCTCCGGCTTCATGAAATATTTCTTGATACTCATCACCTATCTCAATAATGGTTTCAAGACAGTCTGCTGTAAATGCAGGAGAAAAAACTAGAATATTAGATTTATCTTCTTTGGGTAGCTTTTTTAATACTTCATCAGTAAAAGGCTCTAGCCAATTTTTAGTTAGCCTTGATTGGAATGTTACTTCATAGTCTGATGAATCAATATTCAACCTATTAGCAATAAGCTTTGTAGTTTCATAAACAGTAGCTTTATAACAAAATTTATTTTTTTCAGTAATTCCAAGCTCACAATCATTGTCAGCACATAATGAATCATTATAAACATCATTAACGTGACTATTTGGAACTCCATGGTAACTAAAAATTATTTTATCGTAAGATTTAAGATCAAAGTTTTCAGCCTTTTGAACCCAAGCATCAATAAATTTTTCATTATCATAGAACTGATTGATGTATGTAATTTTTGGGATTACCCATCTTTTTGATAGTTGTGATGTGACTTCTTTAAAAACTGAGCCAGTTGTTGCGGCTGCATAATGGGGAAATAAGGGTAAAACAATTATCTCGTCAGGATTTTTTAAAAGAA
>CALJHI010000015.1 GCA_938075575.1 uncultured SAR86 cluster bacterium
TTGCTCCCATATCTAGAACTTCCAGAGCTTCAGGGGAAGGAACCCATCCATCTCCCATAGCATTGCTATTAATTTTTCTTGCACTAGGAAGCTTTAAGCTTGAATTATTTTTTTTTGTTGATCCTGAAAATTTATTAGCTATTAAATTGAATCCAATAAGTTCTTCAAGGCTTTCTTCTATAATGTGTTGGCTTATGAAAGATAAGCTTTGAGATAATTTTTTTATCAGATCTTCTTTTACTAGAATTCTTCTATATAAATCTTCATTACATTTTTCTAGAATAATGGCACTTTCTAAAGAGAGAGTATCAGCAACCTCTTTAGAAAAAGATATCTTGTCATCTGTCATATTTTTATATATTTCTTCTATTCAAGACAGATCTATTTAAAGATTCTAGACATTCACTTGTGTCGTCTAAATTAATACATGCATCTGTGATACTTTGCCCGTATTTAAGATTAGAAGATATTTTCTGATTACCTTCGATAATATGGCTCTCGATCATAACTCCTTTTAAGTTGTTATTCCCAGAAGATATCTGATCTCCAATATTATTAATCACATTAATTTGTTCTTTAAATTTTTTCTGGCTATTGCCATGACTGGCATCAACCATTATTGATTCATTAACTTCAGCTTCCTTGAGTGCAGTTAATGTTTCTTTTATAGCATCTTCTTTATAGTTAGGACTTTTACCACCTCTTAAAATAATATGTGCATCATTATTACCAGCTGTTTTTAACATCGCTATTTCAGCCTCTTTTGTAGCACCTAAAAAAACGTGAGAATGATTTGCAGCTTGAATGCCGTCAATTGCAGCCTTCAAACTGCCATTGGTTCCATTCTTAATTCCAATCGGACATGAAAGGCCAGATGCAAGCTCTCTGTGGATTTGACTTTCTGCTGTCCTGGCTCCGATTGCGCCCCATGATATTAAGTCTGTAACATATTGAGGAGATATCGGGTCGAGGAACTCAGTTCCAGCAGGCATATCAAGCTTAGAAATGTCTATTAAAAGTTTTCTAGCTTTTTCTATTCCTTTAGCAATTTTATAACTACCATCTAAGTCAGGATCATTTATTAAACCTTTCCAACCTACTGTTGTCCTTGGTTTTTCAAAGTAAACTCTCATGACTAAAAGAAGATTATCTTCATATTTTTTACTCTGGTTTTTTAACCACTGAGCATATTCCAATGCACTGTCAGTATCATGAATTGAGCATGGCCCTGAAACTACTAACAGCCTGTCATCTTTTCCATGAAGAATTTGGCTTATCTCATTCCTGGTCCCATATACCAACCTTGATATTTCATCATCAATAGGATGCTTATTTACAAGCTCATAAGGGGCAGGAACTTTCTGCCTATCTATTATTCTTGTATTGTCTGTTAGGTAATTCATGGTCATTTTTTATTAAATTAATCCTTCATATTAAATGAATGATATAAAAATAATATACAAAGAAGAAAAAAATAAAATTATTTTTTTACCAAACTAAATATATGCCGATTTATCTTGAATTAACCTGTTTTATTAAGACACAATATGTTGTATTAATAACATCTTAACCTTACACTATGTAGTGTTTACTATGATAAATAGCACGCAAACACAATTAGAAATTCCAATGGTAATGGGTCAGCCATATGAGACCCTCCCTGATGATTTATTCATACCTCCAAATGCACTTGAGCTTTGCTTGGAATCATTTTCAGGCCCAATGGATCTCCTCTTATACCTTATAAAAAAAGAAAATATTAATATTTTAGATCTAGATGTGTCTGAGATAACAGAGCAATATATTCAATACATTGAGCTAATGGATATTCTAAAGTTTGAGTTAGCTGCAGAATACCTGGTGATGGCAGCAACTTTAGCTGAAATAAAATCACGAATGATGCTTCCTGTAGTGGAAGCAGAAGAAGACGAAGAAGATCCAAAGCTAGCACTAATAAAAAGACTTCAAGAATACCAAAGATATAAGACAGCTTCTGAAAATTTAGCAATTCTTCCCAGAGTAGATCGAGATTTTTTCATAGCATCTACAGCCCTTCCAAAGATTGAAAGTGTAATACCAGATCTTGAAATAAATAAAGATGATCTCAGAGATATTTTTCATGAAATTCTTAGCAGACCAGATCTTAAATCTAGCCATCAGATAGATTTTGAAGAGCTATCTACACAAGAAAGAATACAGATTATTTTAAGGATTTTATCTAAAAGAAATATTATTAGCTTTTCAAAAACTCTCAGAAAATCTGAGGGCAAACAAGGTATAGTAGTTTCATTACTAGCCTCACTAGAATTAGCAAAAGATGGGCATGTCGAATTAATTCAGAATGAATCAAATGAAATATTTTTAAAGTCAAAAGGGAGAGTTGGCAATGAGTAGCAACCTAACAACAAATACTATTGAAGCACTTCTGTTTGGTGCTGGAAGACCTCTAAGGCTTTCAGAGATAAGATCTTTATTAGAGAATAATGGCATTTATGAAGATTTACCCTCAATTAAAATATCAATTAATGCAATTGAAGAGCGATATGAAAATACTTCACTTGAAATTAAAGAGGTTTCATCAGGATATAGATTGCAAATAAAAGAAAGCTTTTCAAGCTGCCTTTCCAATCTTTGGAATGAAAAAACACCAAGAATTTCAAAAGCTTTAATGGAAACTATTTCTATAATTGCATACAAGCAGCCAGTCACAAGGGGCGATATTGAAGATATAAGAGGAGTTCATGTTGGCACTTCAAGCATTAGAGCTCTTCTTGAAAGAGATTGGATAAAAGTTTCAGGCTTTAGAGATGTTCCCGGAAGGCCTGCTTTATATGTCACTACTAGGCAATTTTTAGATGATTTTAATATGAAAAACATCTCTTCATTACCAGAATTACCTGAACCGATAGATCATAGCTCTGAGGCTTTTCTTTCTGAAGTAATTTAACTTTTATGAAAGAAAGACTTCAGAAATTTCTTGCAAAGTCAGGAATAGGGTCAAGACGCTACTGTGAATCACTAATCAAAGACAGATTAATTTTAGTCAATGGTGAAATTGCTAAAATTGGTTGCTCCGTTTCTGAAAGAGATGAAGTTGTATATGACTCTAAAGTTATTCAACCAAGCCTAGAAGATTTAAAAGTGATTATTCTTAATAAGCCTGAGGGAGTCCTCTCCTCCAATGCAAGAGAAAAGAAACTACCAATAACATTTGATTATCTTCCAAATGAAAATAATCAAAGAAATTGGATATCAATTGGAAGACTTGATATCAATACTTCTGGTCTGATGTTATTTACTAACGATGGGTCTTTCGCAAACAAATGTATGCATCCCTCATATTTAGTTGATAAAGAATATCTTGTTAGAGCAAGGGGTTTATTTACTCCAGATATTAAAGCAAAAATGCTTGAAGGAGTTACTATTGAAGGAAGTATCTATAAATTTACAGATATA
>CALJHI010000016.1 GCA_938075575.1 uncultured SAR86 cluster bacterium
CTAATTCTTGCTGAAGCAGGTTCTAAAACATTATCAGTTAACGGTGCTGCGGCCCATAAAGTGTCACTTGGTGATATTGTTATTATTTGTACTTATGGAGAATTTAACGAGTCTGAATCTAAAGAACATCAGCCAACACTAGTTTATTTTGATAAGCACAATAATATTACCGGTATTAAAAACTCTATTCCTGAACAAAAACTGCACTCTGTTTAATTTATTTAAAATTTTTCTAGTTCTGGTATTCTCCATACCTTCTTTTTCAAATACTAAATTAGTAATACTTGGTTCTGGCACCCCTAATCCTGACCCTATGAGACATGGATCAGCTTATGCTGTAATTGTTAATGATGTGGCATATTTGGTTGATTTTGGTCCAGGAGTTATTAGAAGAGCTGCAGAGATGTCTCCTGCTTGGGGAGGGAACATACCCCAACTTCAAGTTAAAAAACTTCAATACGCATTTTTAACACATCTTCATTCAGATCACTCAGGCGGCTTGGCTGACTTAATTCTTACTCCATGGGTTATGGGAAGAGATTCAGAGCTAAAGTTATTTGGTCCTAAGGGATTGAAGCTCATGTCTGATAGCATTCTTGACGCATACGAGTTAGATATTCTGTATAGGTTAAATGGAACTCAACCTGCAAACCCTATTGGTTTCAAAACTATTGTAAAAGAGATTGAAGAGGGGATTATTTTTAAAGATGAAAATATTGAGGTAATCTCATTTTATAATGATCATGGTGATTTCAAGGATTCATTTGGTTATGTTTTTAAAACCAAAGATAAAAAAATACTTTTTTCAGGTGATACATCATTAAGTATAAATTTAAAAAAGCATGGTGATGATCTTGATATTCTTGTTCACGAAGTTTACTCAAGCGAAGGTTTTAAAACAAAAACAGATGATTGGAAGATTTATCATAGAGAACATCACACCTCCTCAGTAGAGCTTGGAATAATTGCAAACGACTTAAAACCAAAAAAACTTGTTGCTTCACATATACTATTTTGGGGTGCTTCAGAAGAATCTATATATAAAGACATTAAGAAAAATTTTGAGGGAGAGGTAATAATAGCCAATGATTTGATGGCTATAGACTTATAAATAAAGATTGACCATAAACAACTCTCCCTGTAACCTTCAGCCAACTATTCATAAGGATAAAAATGAAATTTGATGATCTTGAATTGTCTGATCCAATACTAAGATCATTAAAAGACCAGAATTACGATAAGCCCACTCCAATACAGAATGAAGTTATTCCAGCTATATTAAATAATAGTGATGTTATGGCTGCCGCCCAAACCGGAACGGGTAAAACAGCAGCGTTTGTTCTGCCAATTCTAAGCAAGTTATCTAATCCAAAAAATAATTATAAAGGTCATCAACTTCGCGCTTTAATCTTAACGCCTACAAGAGAGTTAGCAGCTCAGGTAAGAGAAAGTGTTAATACTTATAGTAAATACCTAAGCATTCGTTCTACAGCTGTATACGGGGGTGCTAGGATACATAATCAGCGTCTCAAGTTAAGAAAGGGTGTAGATATTCTTGTTGCAACACCTGGACGGTTGTTGGATCTTCATAGTCAAAAGGCTGTTAATTTTAAAAATATTGAATTATTTGTATTAGATGAAGCAGATCAAATGCTTGATATGGGTTTTATTCATGATATTAAAAAGATAGCTAATTTATTACCTGAGCGTCGTCAAAACTTAATGTTTACTGCTACCTTCTCAAATCCATTTAGAATACTTGCAAAAGAGATGGCCGACAAAGCTATTGAGATATCTGTAACAACAGATGGGGAAACTGGTAAAAATATAGAACACTATTGTCACCCAGTTGATAAATCTAGAAAAGCCGAACTTCTAATAGAGCTTATTGAGACACAAAACTGGGAACAAGCGCTTGTTTTCACAAGAACTAAACATGGCGCTGATAGACTTCAAAAACAACTTGAAAAAGTAGAAATATCTGCAAAAGCAATACATGGAAACAAAACACAAAATAATAGAATGAAAGCGCTTGAAGCGTTTAAGAATAATAGAGTGAAAATTTTAGTAGCAACAGATGTTGCAGCAAGAGGCATTGATATTAAAAAGATGGCACAAGTTATCAATTTTGATGTGCCAACAGTTGCAAAAGATTATATCCATAGAATTGGAAGGACTGGACGAGGTGGCGATAAAGGAAAAGCAATTACACTTGTAAGTGCTGATGAGTTTAGATTATTAAAAGATATTGAAAAACTTCTGAACCAAAGATTGGATCGTGTTGAAATAGATGGCTTTGAGCCAGAACACGTTGTTCCTGTTAAAGAGAAAACAAAACCAAGAAGCAAGAAATTTCATAATCGTGGTGGTTTTAAAAATAGAAAAAGGTCTCGCAAGGGCTAAGATAACGCATATTAAATTATGAACCAGGAAAATAAATATGATGTTGTTATCCTGGGCGGGGGTGCTGGAGGATTATTTTGTGCCTTTCACGCTGCTAAAAATGGCAATAAAGTACTTGTTTTAGAAAAATCTAACAAAGTTGGAAAGAAAATACTTATGTCAGGAGGGGGGCGATGCAATTTTACAAATCGCTTGGTTAATCCTCATAATTTTTTATCTAAAAATAAACATTTTTGTAAATCAGCATTATCAAGATATACACCTCAAGATTTTATAGATCTAGTCGAATTCCATAATATTAAATATGAAGAAAGGAAACATGGACAACTTTTTTGTGTAGATTCTGCTAAAGATATTGTAAATATGTTAATTAAAGAGTGTAAAAATGCAAATGTAAAAATAATTACAGACGCTTTGCCCTCAAACGTAATATTTAATAAAAATTTATATACTCTCAATGCTGAAATTAATAATAAAATTGATTCATATAAATTAAAGATTTGTACAAATGCTTTAGTTGTTGCTACTGGGGCCTTATCTGTTCCCACATTGGGTGGAAGTGGATATGGCTATGATCTAGCAAAACAATTTAATTTAGAGGTTGTGGATCTGCATGCAGGGCTTGTACCTTTTATGTTTACTGATCATCTAAAACCTATATGCAAAAAACTTTCTGGAGTATCACATCCTGTCTCTATAACTTGTAATGGTATGACTTTTACAGAGGATATGCTGTTTACTCACAGAGGTCTTAGCGGTCCAGCGATTTTGCAAATTTCTAATTATTGGTCATTGGGTGACACTATCTCAATTAATCTATTCCCCGCTATTGATATTGAAAGTCATATTCTTATATCTAAAAAAAGTACCCCAAAACAGAGATTTAAAACAATTCTTACCTCAGATATATCAAAAGCTATTGCTGATGAGCTTGAGATATTATTTTGGCCTGATATGGCAAATATTCCTATAGGTGAATGGTCTAATTCTCAAATTAAATCAGTTTGCATTAACTTAAAAGCTTGGAAGGTTAAACCTTCTTCAACAGAAGGCTATAGAACTGCTGAAGTGACAAAATGCGGTATTAACACAAAGCACATTAGTTCTAAAACCATGGAGGTTCATGGTCAAAAAGGTCTTTATTTTATTGGCGAAGTGTTAGATGTTACAGGGCATCTAGGTGGATACAATTTTCAATGGGCATGGGCATCAGCTTATGCAGCAGCCTGTGATTTATAGTATGAAATTAACAATGTTTTATTTGGTACACTACATTTTTTAAATAAAAAATAATGCTCTCATTTAATAACTTAGAACTTGTACTAGGAGGAAACGTTTTATTTAACGATGTATCTCTTACTATCCATCACCATCAAAAAGTAGGTTTAGTTGGCGCAAACGGAACAGGAAAAACTAGTTTATTTAAGGTTATCAGGAATGAAATTGAAGTTGACCAATCCTCTATAAGCTATCCATCTGATATAAGAATTTCTTATCTAGCACAGGAAATTGAAGAGACAAATGAACATGCTATCAATTACGTTCTTTCTGGCGATTCTCACTTAATAAACATACAAAATCAAATTAAAAAAGCAGAAGATAATGAGGATTTTGATAAATTAGGCGAACTATATGATATTTTTAGTTCACTTGATGGATATTCTGCAAAATCTAAGGCGGAACAGCTCCTAGTCGGCCTTGGATTTAAGTCTGATGAATTTAATAAACCGCTTAAGGATTTTTCAGGTGGTTGGAGGGTAAGGTTAAATCTAGCTAAAACATTAATGCAACCATCTGATTTGATGTTGCTAGATGAGCCAACCAATCATTTAGATTTAGATGCAATTTTATGGCTATCTAATTGGATAAAAAATTTTCAAGGAGCTATGATTTTAATATCACATGATAGAGACTTTCTCGATGATTGTGTTTCATTCATTGCCCATCTCAATAGACAATCAATAGACTTATACAAAGGAAATTATTCTCAATTTGAGACCTTGAGAGCTTTGAAATTGGCAGAAATTCAAAGTAATTATGTAAAACAGCAAAAAGAAGTAGCTCATATGCAAAGTTTTATTAATAGATTTAAAGCCAAAGCAACCAAAGCTAAACAAGCACAAAGTAGAATTAAATCTCTTGAAAAAATGGAATTAATTGCTCCTGCTCATATAGATTCACCTTTTAACTTTAGAATCTCAGAAACAGATAAAATTTCCAACCCGCTTGTATCGCTGCGTAAAGCTGATTTAGGTTATTCAGATAAAGTTTTATTTAATGTAGATCTCACTATTTCTCCTGGTGATAGAATTGGCCTACTTGGACCTAATGGTGCTGGTAAATCTACTCTAATTAAATCTATTGTAGGAGAATTAAAACTCCTTGATGGTGATAGGGAGACTGGCACTAATTTTAAAACAGGATACTTCTCTCAACATCAGGTAGATGACTTGGATTTATCTATATCTGCATTTACTCATATTCAAAGATTGGATGAAACAAAAACAGAAAAACAGATCAGAACTTACCTTGGAGGTTTTAATTTTAAAGGAGATAAAGTAAAAGATCCTATTAAGCTTTTTTCTGGTGGTGAAAAAGCAAGATTGGCATTTGCAATTATCTCATATCAAAAACCAAACATACTGCTAATGGATGAACCAACAAATCATCTAGATATGGAAATGAGGCATGCATTAACTGTAGCAATTCAAAGTTTTAAAGGAGCAGTGCTGCTAATATCTCATGATAGACATTTACTTAATAGTTCAGTTGATAGTTTCTATCTTGTTGATAAAAGAAAGCTAGAAATTTTTAATGGTGATTTAGAGGACTATAAAAATATTATCCTTGATCTAAAAACTTCTAATTCAAATGAATTGAAAAAAAAGAAATCAAAGAAAACTATATCAAAAACAGACCAATCAAAGGCTATTAAAGTTTTGAAATCAGATATTACAAGACTTGAAAAACGCCTTCAAAGACTTAATAAAAAATTATTAGAGGCAAATGAAGAATTAGCCAATCCAGATCTTTACGATAATAGTCCAAGCGACAATCTTCAGGATTTAATAAGAAACCAACTAGAATTATCTAATGAGGTTGAAGCTGTTGAAAAAGAATGGATGGATAGTGTTACTAAACTTGAAAAGCTTGACAGTTAAAAAAGTAAAATAATACATTTCTGTGGTGCGCCCGGAGAGATTCGAACTCCCGACCCCTTGGTTCGTAGCCAAGTACTCTATCCAGCTGAGCTACGGGCGCAATAATTATCCACAGCAACTTTTATTGTGTTTAACAAGTCTCCAGTAATTATATGGCCATGGGACAAT
>CALJHI010000017.1 GCA_938075575.1 uncultured SAR86 cluster bacterium
GTTATGTATCTTAGGGCTGAGTTTTTGTTCACTTTTATTTATTAATTGAGTCCACTGTTCCTTTAGGAAGAACGCTTGATACAGTAGATTTTTGAAACTTAAGCACTATGTTCTCGCCAACTTCAACAGAGATATAAGCGCCTTTGATTTCCTTCACTTTTCCAAGCATTCCACTTGCTGTAATTATCTCATCCCCTTTCTCCAGAGCAGATACCATATTTAAAAGCTCTTTTTGTCTTTTATTCTGAGGTCTAATCATTAAAAAATATATTAGTATAAAAAAGCCCATAAACATGATTAATGGCCCGAATGCAGATGGCCCCTGTTGGCCAGTAGCCTGAGCAAAAACAATGTTAGGCATTATGATCAATGACAGTAAATATTTATTAAAATTCATAGCTATTCCTATAGTGGCCCATCGGGCATTTCTAAACCTCGCATATTATAGAAGTCTTTTACAAACTTCGCGAATAAATTATTCTCTATTGCCTCACGAATCGCCTTCATTAGTGATTGGTAATAATAGATATTATGATAACTGGACAAGATACTTCCAAGCATTTCGTTGGTTCTATCAAGATGATTTAAATAAGCCCTGCTGTAATTTTTACATACCTTACAGTCGCAGTTTTCATCAACAGGCCCTTGATCCATTTTGTATGGAGCATTTCTTATATTCACAACCCCTGTAGAGGTAATAAGCTGGCCATTTCTTGCATTTCTGGTTGGAAGAACACAGTCAAACATATCAATCCCATACCTGACCGCCTCAACAATATCTTCGGGCTTTCCAACACCCATAAGATACCTTGGCTTATCGGTGGGAAGTTTATCAGCCATGAACGATAGTATTCTTGTTTTTTCTTCCTTAGACTCACCGACACTTAAACCGCCCAAGGCTATACCGTCAAATCCAATATCTTTAATCTTATTTAGAGAGTCTTCTCTGAGATCCTCATGCATGCCGCCTTGAACAATACCGAATAATGCCGAAGATGATTTATGCGCATCCTTGCAACGTTTAGCCCAACGCATTGAGAGCTCCATAGATTGCTTAGCCTGCTCATGTGTTGAAGGGTAGTCGGTGCATTCATCGAAAGCCATCACAATATCTGATCCTAGATTCTCTTGAATTTGAATAGAGTCTTCAGGAGTCATAAATATTTTTCTGCCATCATAGGGTGAGCTAAACCTGACACCCTCTTCGCTGATCTTCACCAGATCACCTAAACTCCAGACTTGAAAGCCACCTGAGTCAGTTAGTATTGGCCTGTCCCAATTAGAGAATTTATGAAGCCCGCCCAGATCTCTTACAGCCTCATCACCGGGCCTCAACATTAAGTGATAAGTATTTCCTAAAATTATTTCAGCTCCAGTTGATTTAAGATCTTCAACTGTCATACCTTTAACTGTTCCATTTGTTCCAACAGGCATAAACGCCGGAGTCTGAATCTTGCCTCTTGGAAAGCTAAGTTCAGCCCTTCTAGCAAACTCAGATTGTTTATTTAATTTAAACTTCATTTTTATTTAATAACATGGCGTCCCCATACGATAAGAAACGATACTTTTCCTCAACGGCTATCTTATAGATTTCTTTCATATTTTCATATCCTATAAAAGCTGCAACAAGCATTAATAACGAAGATTGAGGCATATGAAAATTAGTTATAAGGCAGTCTACAACTTTAAACTTGTAGCCGGGTGTTATGAAGAGCTTTGTATATCCCTTGTAACCCTCTTCTGAATTATGATTAAAAGCTGTTTCCAATGCTCTTGTAGCAGTGGTTCCGACTGCAAAAACCCTTTTATTGTTTGCTTTAGTTTTTTTAACAAGGTCAATCACCTCGGGCTTCACCTCCATATATTCACTATGAATATCATGATCCTTAATATCATCAACCTTAACTGGCTGGAAGGTCCCTGCTCCAACGCTTAAGTTAACTTTTGTAATTATTACCCCTTTTTCTTTTAGTCGGTTTAATAGCTCATTATCAAAGTGAAGGCCAGCTGTTGGTGCTGCTACAGAGTCTTGAAGCTCCTTGTTTTCATAAACTGTTGCATACCTGTGATGATCAAGCTCTTCATCTTTCCTTTTTATATAGGGAGGTAAAGGGACATGCCCAATATCATTAAAAATACTTAAAGGATCTTTATTAAATTTAATGATAAAAAAATTATCTTTTCTATCTAAGACTTCGGCTTCGTATTTACTTAGATTTATTATCGAACCAATTTTAGGAGACCTACCGGATCGAATTTGAACAAGTGCCTTATTATTCTCCATCAACCTTTCAAGCATCACCTCTACCACACCTCCAGATTCTTTATTTCCATGAAGTCTTGCTGGTATTACAGAGGTATTATTAAGAACAAGCAGGTCTCCGCTCTCAAAGCATGTAAGAATATCTTTAAAGTTTTTGTGAAGGATGTTTTCTTTATAAACCAGGAGCTTGGATGAGCTTCTGTTATCAAGGGGATACTCGGCGATAAGCTCCTGTGGAAGATTGTAATCAAAATCAATTGTTTTCATAAGATGTTGATTTTAAAAGAGTTAATAGTTAGCTACGATGCCCCCGTGCCCTATTGGCGGAATTGGTAGACGCGCGCGATTCAAAATCGCGTTCCTTCGGGAGTGCCTGTTCGACTCAGGCATGGGGCACCATCTTTAAAAAGAGCAATCAATATTAATTATTGAAAATAAGAAGTTCTTTGTGGTGCTAGAGTCGCTCCATGAATCTGATGTAGATATCAAATCTAGACAACCCTGTTTGTCTAAATCTATTGGAACTCCCTTCATTAATGATCTTGTAGAGTTAGAGTAAGATATGGGGCGTTCTGGAAGTATCGATTCGTTGGAAATAAAATTACCTTGGCCATCATTTATAGCAACATGTGCCCCTGAAATTTGACTGACAAAGTCTCTTGTAGAATGCACAATATCGAGGTCTCCATCATTATCTATATCCCTTAAATAAATATTTCCTTCTCCATGATGATTTTCAAATCTTGATTGATTTGTAAGCCTAGAGGTTGTCTGATCAACTAAATTGCCAGTTTGATCATTGATAAGTATTTGTATGTAAGCTCCATCGTAATATGGTTCGTCTCTTGTAATTGAAACAACAACATCCTTATAACCATCAGAGTTTAAATCTCCAGATGCTGCATGGTTATATTTATTTCTATTAACTGGAAATGGACCTTTTGGTAAATCAATTTCTTGCCAAGCCTCAATATTAGGTGTGTTGTTGCTAAGCAATATAGTCCCCTCCTCTGGCTGTGTATCAAATAGAGGTCTATTATCAAAATTCCAAAAGAGAATATCATCATACCCATCGTTATTTATATCTGTTAGCAGGCTGCTCATCGGACTCATATGGTTTGTATGCCACTCATACCCTAGAAATGAATGAACATCAAAAGAACCTAGCCCGTTATTTACTAGAAGCATATTGCAAGCAAAAATATCTTTATCACCATCGCCATCAAAATCCCCTGAACTTGCATCATGGGCAAATCCACATAATGGGCCTTGGCCGTTATTTCGATCATTGATGTTGGAGCTTTTGTTGTTAAAAGTTCCATTTTGATTGCTTAACATCAGAAGATGGGGATAAGGTTCAATATAATCCTGAGTTGAATCTTCACCTCTAACCTGCTTACCCATGGAGCCAGCAAAAATATCATCAATACCATCTGCATTATAATCCTCTATTGCTAACCTATAACCAAAAGGATGTGTTGGATACTCTGAATTTTCATACAAACTAAGATCTTCATATAGCTTCCCATTACCATCATTTAAATAAATATGAAGTGGAGCATTTATTTTTTGAGATTCTTCAATGGTATGAGGGAAAATTCCCCACATGACCACAAGATCCTCAAACCCATCTCCATTAAAATCGCCTGTTGCCATGTTATGCGCATCCTGACCAAAGAGCTCGTTCTCATATAAAGTGCAATCATTAGGAGTTGGGTAGCAAATAGTGGCAGAATATCTGTCTTGCAACTCAAGACCGCCAAAGCCTATATCTGAAATATGGTAATGCTGAGTTTTTAATTCTAAATTATTTATTGGTATAGCATTAAATTTCGAATTGCTTTTACTTACTTGCAAATTGATCTGTTTGCTTCCAGCAGGACAGCTATTTGATGAAATAGAGCTTACTGTAAATGAGAAGTCTTCTTCCTCAAGAGTTGTTATTGGCGCATTAAATACAAATGAATTTCCAGATGAACTAACCCAGTGAATATCTGAGCCGTTGAGAGCATAGCTACAATTTTGATAATTAGAACTGACATCAAGATTTAGTCTTTGAAATGAATATATCTGGTCTGGAAGAGTTGAGAAGCTGAAGCTTATAGCAGGTTGTTGAGGTGCTGATTGATCTGATGACCCTCCGCCTCCGCCTCCGCCACAGGAAAATAAAAATATAAGTGAGCAAAATAAATAAAATTTGGTTCTTATCATAGTTTAATTATGCCTTAGCTGAACCTAGCGATGTTCTTTGCCAACTTTTTTGAGAAGCGCTTGAAAGCTTTTAGGGCCTCTTTGATCTTATCAGTCTCAAAGTCCTCTGCTAAAGAATAACCATCCCAGTATATGATTTTAAATATATCATCTTTTTCAATAAACTCGATTGAAGCAGCATCAGAGTTATCAGCATCCACGTGATTTACTGATATTTTTTTATCATCAAGATTGAAGCTAATACTATTTATATTTGAAAAGATAGATTTGCATAGGTTTTCTATCTGGAGGTGATTACTTTTTATATTTGTTCTGATCATAAGACTGATGTCTTCCCACCCCAAATTCTCTCAATCCGAGGTGTTTTGTTTTCCTTCCCCGTGCTCTTTTTCTCCACAAGGTATAGCTACTCTTTTTAAGGTTGGCCCTCATTAGATCTTCAACCTGATTTTGATTAAGTCCAAAGTTTACTTCGATAGCATCAAATGGAGTTCTATCCTCCCATGCCATTTCAATAATTCTTGAAATATCCTCTGGCTTAAGATCCTCGGTCAAACTATTTCAGCCTTTGAACTTCGGCTTCGAGCTCTGCTACTCTTCTTTTTAATGGCTCGATATCCTCTTTTTTAACAAACCCTGATTCTTTCATAAACTTCTCGAGCGCCGGTTTCATCATTTTTTCCATATTTTTCATATCTTTCATCATT
>CALJHI010000018.1 GCA_938075575.1 uncultured SAR86 cluster bacterium
TTATTCCACAATTAATTCATATCTGTTATTCTGTTATCCCATCATGATTACATTATATGATGGCCAAAACTAAATACATTTTTGTTACCGGAGGAGTGGTTTCATCTCTTGGAAAAGGTATTGCTGCAGCTTCTTTAGGCGCTCTTCTTGAATCAAGAGGCCTATCAGTGTCTCTTGTAAAGGTAGATCCATATATAAACGTTGATCCAGGTACAATGAGTCCTTTTCAGCATGGCGAGGTCTTTGTAACAAATGATGGAACAGAAACTGATCTCGATCTTGGTCATTATGAAAGATTTGTAAGATACCAAGCCTCAAAGAAAAATAATTTTACTGCTGGAAAGGTCTATGAAACAGTTATCAGGAACGAAAGAAAAGGTAACTATCTAGGCGGAACAGTTCAGGTAATCCCTCATATTACCAATGAAATTAAAAAAAGAATAAAAGAGGGTGGTCTTAGTAAAGATATAGCAATTGTAGAAATTGGTGGAACAGTTGGAGATATTGAGAGCCAACCATTTGTTGAAGCTATTCGACAGATGGCATTAGAGCTTCCTCAATCATCTTGGGCTGTTGTTCATTTAACTCTTGTTCCTTTTATAAAGGCTTCAGGAGAGTTAAAGACAAAACCAACACAACATTCAGTAAAGGAGCTGCGATCTTTAGGTATTAGTCCTGACATTCTTATATGCAGGTCTGAACAAGAACTCCCAAAGGATGAAAAAAAGAAAATTGCTTTATTTTGTTCTGTGAAGCAAGACAATGTTATTTCAATGCATGATGTAGAAACAGTTTATTCAATACCCCTTTTACTAAATAAACAAAAAGTAGATGAGATAATAATTAAAAAGTTAAATCTAAAAACTGAGAAACCTAAACTCGCAGATTGGAGACGAGTTGTTAAAGCAAGCTTAAATCCTTCTAAGGAGGTAAATATTGCTTTTGTTGGGAAGTATACCGAACTACAAGATTCATATAAATCTATTAATGAAGCCTTAGAGCATGCAGGCATCAAATATAAAACAAAAGTAAATATAAATTTTGTACTTGCTGAAAAGATTACTTCGAGGAATGTTAATAAAGCAATAGGAAATAATGATGCAGTCTTGGTTCCTGGAGGTTTTGGTAAGCGAGGGGTTGAGGGAATGATAATTGCTTGTAAGTATGCAAGAGAAAATAATATCCCATATCTTGGTATCTGTCTTGGAATGCAAGTAGCAATAATAGAATATGCTAGGAATGTTCTTGGCTTAAAAGATGCAAATAGTACAGAATTTGATCCAAATACAAAAAACCCAGTTATAGCTCTTATTACTGAATGGAGTGATAGATCAGGCAAGAAAGAAAAAAGGAATAATAATTCAGATCTTGGAGGAACAATGAGGCTGGGTGGTCAGGTTTGTAAGCTTAAAAAATCTTCTAATGCGTATAAAATGTATAGAAGACAAGAAATTATTGAAAGGCATAGACATAGATACGAGGTTAATCCATTTTTTACAGATAAAGTTATTAATTCAGGTCTAAATGTCGTTGGAACATCAAGCGACAATAAACTTGTTGAAATGGTAGAGATAGATAATCATAAATGGTTTTTGGCATGTCAATTCCACCCAGAATTTACTTCCAACCCACGAGACGGACATCCTATATTTAATAGTTATATAAAGAGTACAATAAAGAATGATGAATAAAATTAAATTAAGAAATTTCATAATAGGTAATGATGAGAACCTAACCCTCATGGGTGGAATGAATGTTTTGGAGTCAAGAGATTTGGCTATGAGAGTGGCTGAAAGCTTTGTTCAGGCTTCAGAAGCTTTGAAGATTAATTATATTTTTAAAGGTTCTTATGATAAAGCCAATAGAAGCTCAATTTCTTCGTTTAGAGGACCTGGAATGGAAGAGGGATTAAAAATTCTCCAAGAAATCAGAGATACATTCAACATCCCAGTAATAACTGATATTCATGAGCCTATACAAGCGCAGCCTGTAAGTGAGGTATGTGAAATTGTTCAAATTCCCGCATTCTTAGCCCGTCAGACGGATTTAGTTTCGGCTGCAGCAAAGACTAACTCAATCATTCAATTTAAAAAACCTCAATTTTTGTCTGCCCCAGAAATGAAGAACACTATTGAAAAATGTATTGCTTCAGGGAATGAGAAGATCACTCTTTGTGAAAGAGGAAATTCCTTTGGTTACAACAACTTAATAGTGGATACTTTAAATTTTCAGATTCTAAAGAACTTATCAAAACCAGTAATCTTTGATGTAACCCACTCCTTGCAATTACCTGGAGGCCTTGGGAATGCTGCAGGAGGCAGGAGAGAATTCCTTTTAAGTCTTGCAAAAGCTGGTATTTCTCAAGGAATAGCTGGATTATTTCTTGAAGCTCATCCTGATCCTGATAATGCAAAATGCGATGGACCATGCGCATTAAAATTAGATATGGTTATGCCTTTTCTAAAGCAAGTAAAAGACCTTGATGACTTTATAAAGAGTCAAGATAGCCTAGATATATAAATAAACTATGAGAACAATTACTTCTGTAAAAGCAATTCAGGTATTAGATTCAAGAGGTCTTCCAACTGTTTCTTGCTCCATAACCCTAGACGATGGAACAACTGCATCAGCTATAGTTCCAAGCGGAGCCTCAACTGGAACAAAAGAAGCCTTAGAGTTAAGAGATGGTTTAGATGCATATCTAGGAAAAGGTGTTACAAAGGCTGTAGATCATGTGAATAATATAATTGCTCCAGCGATAATAAGTCTCGAAGTGGATCAGCAAGCCATGATAGATCGCATCATAATCAACTTAGATGGAACAAAAGATAAATCAAAGTTAGGAGCCAATGCAATATTGTCAGTTTCATTGGCAGTTTCTCATGCAGCTGCAAAAGCAAAAAATATAGAACTTTTTGAACACTTTGCGTCGATATATAAAGATATTACAAATCAAGCTGCTCAAAAAAACCTACCAATGCCTATGCTAAATATTTTAAATGGCGGAGAGCATGCTGATAACAATATAGATATACAAGAATTCATGATAATCCCTTCTAGAGCAAAAGATTTTAAAGAAGCAATGCGATGGTCGAGTGAAATCTATTGGAACCTTAAAAATATTTTAAAGAAAAAATCTTTGTCTACTGCTGTGGGTGATGAGGGTGGTTTTGCACCAAATCTGGGCTCTAATGAAGAAGCATTAAGTCTAATTATTGAGTCCATAGAGAAGTCTAGCTTAATACCTGGTAAAGACGTATTTTTAGCTCTTGATTGCGCTTCAAGTGAATTTTATGATGGCAAGACATACAATCTAAAAGGTGAGGGAAGAAAGCTACCTTCAAATGATTTCGTATCATATTTAGAGGATCTAGTTAATAAATTTCCTATTATCTCTATTGAAGATGGAATGGATGAGAATGATTTTGAAGGGTGGAAACTCTTAACAGAAAGAATCGGTAGCAGATGTCAATTAGTAGGAGATGACTTATTTGTTACTAATAAGTCTATTTTTAAGGAGGGTATAGATAAAGGCTTGGCTAATTCAATTTTAATTAAATTTAATCAGATTGGAACAATCACAGAAACAGTTGAGACTATACATTTAGCAAATTCTCATAACTACAAGTCTATTATCTCTCATAGATCAGGTGAAACCGAAGACACAACCATATCTGATTTAGCTGTGGGCCTAGGTGCTGGACAAATAAAAACAGGTGCGCCATGTAGATCTGACAGAGTAGCTAAATATAATAGAATTTTATGGATAGAAGAGGGTGTAGAAAGCTTAAAATTTCCTGAATGAACAGAATCTTTAATCTAATTACATTTTTCCTTATCATAATATGCCTAACTTTACTAAACGCTCTCTTTTTAGGGGAACACAGCTATAAGCAAAAAAAAATTCTTCAAGAGCAAAACAATATACAAAATATAAAAAATAACGAATTAAAAAATCAAAATGATATTTTGTCATTTGAGATTCAAAATGCTCAAAACTCAGATGAGCATATAGAAAATTTTGCTAGAGAAAAGCTTGGATTAAGCTATCCTGAAGAAGAGTATATAGTATTTAAAGATCAAGAAAGAGAAGACAATGACTGAGAAAATTTTTTCTGTAATCGTTCCTTCGGCTGGAACTGGGTCTCGTTTTGATAAGAATCTCCCAAAACAATATCATAAGTTAAATGATCTAACTGTTATTGAAACAACTATCAATGAATTATTAAAATCATCTAATGTAGATAAAATTATTATTGCCGTATCAGAGTCAGACAACCTCATAAGTAAGCAAAACTTCATCGACAATCCTAATGTATTGATTATAAAGGGAGGCTTGACAAGAGCTCAGTCAGTTTTGAATGCTCTCAATGAACCATGTTTAGATAGTGCTAAATATATTGTGGTGCATGATGCAGCAAGGCCAAATTTTTCATATAAAGATATAGATATTATGCTCAGTCAGTTAATTGATAAAAATCTTGATGGTATTTTTCCATTTATACCGCTTTCAGATTCACTAAGGTCTAAGTCAAAAGGAACAATGGATAAAAAAGATTTCTTTTTAGTGCAAACACCACAAATATGTAAAAAAGTTGCTTTAAAACATTCACTTATAAGCTGTGCTGAAGCATCTATTGAAGCACCAGATGAGTCTTTTGCGCTTGAGCGCTCTGGTTTTCTCGTGGATAAAATTATTGGAAATAGGGGAAATATTAAAATTACTTATAAAGAAGATATTCAGCTAATTTCTAAATTTAATACAAGAAGTGGAACAGGTTTTGATGTCCATAGACTTGAAGATGGTAAAGGGATTGTATTGGGAGGCCATTTCATACCATGTGAATTTAGTATTATCGCTCATTCAGATGGAGATGTGCTTCTTCATTCTATCGCTGATTCTATTCTTGGTGCTGCAGCCCTTGGCGACATTGGAAAATTTTTTTCAGATTCAGATGTTGCTAACAAAGACATTGATAGTAAAGAAATTATAGATTTTTGTATTTCAAAAATTAATGAGCTTGGGCTGGAAATTTATAATATTGACACAACAATAATTTGTGAATATCCAAAAATTAACCCGCATAGAGAAAATATTCTCGGAAGCTTAAGTAGTATATTAGGTGTTAATGAAAATAAAATTGGTTTAAAGGCTACCACAGTAGAAAAGCTTGGTATTATTGGAAAAAATAAAGCAATTTCAGTTCAAACTATAGCTAACCTTAAACAACAATGAAAATCTTACTTACCAATGATGATGGATATCAGGCAGATAATAT
>CALJHI010000019.1 GCA_938075575.1 uncultured SAR86 cluster bacterium
ATCTGGATTATCAGCTGTAAGTTTCCTGCTTAGCTTAGGAAGATTATCCATCATTTGATAATAGTCTTTTGCATAAAATACTGCTTCGGCTGTATTGTTTTTACCCTCTTTGGAATCACCTCCAACAACGTTCATCAGCACTCTAGGTAAGCCACTTCCAACAAACCATACATCCTTTCTTGCTGGAATAAGCTCTGAATCTACAATCTGATTTCTTATATCTATAGCTTTCTGTAATGTTTTTTCAGTTGATGTGCCTTGGGGCATCTCAATGCTTACTTCAAACATATCTCTATCTTGTGGAGGAAAAAAATCCTTAGGGATGGAGCCGAACAAGATAAAGCCAGCTATAGGAAACGTAAGGGCAATCATGATCGCTCTTCTAGGTTTATGATATGCCCAATTGAGAAATTTTCTATATCTAACAACTATTTTTTCATTATGATATCCCTCTTTAGAAATATCGCCCCTGTTTAAAAAATTAACTTTTTCAAGATATGTCATCATCACGGGAACTGCTATAAGAGCAAGGATGAGAGATGCAATTATTGACATGATTACGGTCTTAGCAAGACCTCCAACAAATTCTATACTAGAGCCCTCTCCAGTAACAATGGGCAAAAATGCGAAAACAGTTGTTGCTGTTGCTGCTGCAAGCGGAGCTACTAAATGCTTGGTAGTTACTCTTATTGCTTTTTCAGGAGAGAGTCCTAATGATCTCCTATGCTTATAATCCTCTACAACAATAATCCCATTATCTATTAATAAACCTAAAGCAATAATAATTCCACTCATTGAAGTCATATGAAGCGGAAGTCCTATTAGATTGCATCCAAAAAGAACTAAAGATACAGAAAAGGGTAATATTGCAGTTACAACTATTGCAGATCGTAAGCCTAAAAAAAATAAACTAAAAGATAGAACAAAAAATATGGCTAAACCAAAACTTTTATAAAGTTCAGAAAACTTTTTATCTGTATAAAATGACTCGTCATATATTTTGTTAATACGAATCTCATCAGGCAATTCTTGATTTAATTTTTCAGCAATAGCGTCAGCTTTGCCCACATAATCACCAACCCTTTGCGACATAGTTCCAGAGATTGCAACCATTATTGTTTGCTTTCCATCTACAAGAATAATTTCTTCTATTGGGGTTACAGGCTCTTTAGAGATGATTGCAATATCTCCTAGGCGAACAAGTTCATTGTTATTAAAAACTTTTATTGGGATATCTGAGATTTTGTTAATATTATCAAGACCATCTTTAAGCTTGAACAAGTATTCAGACTGATTGTTAGAAATTATGCCTATAGGCTTCTTCGAGTCTAGGCTTTTAATTGTTCTTGATAATTCAGAGAAAGTTAATCCAAGCGAAGATAATTTAGATGAATCAACTTTTATGATTATCTCTTCATCTGAGGCTCCAAATACTTTTAATTTTTCTGTATTATTTAAGCTATTGAGCTGAGTGACGAGCTGATCCGCTATTCTAGACATCATTACAAATGGAGTTTTTTCTCCGCCAGACCATTGAATGCCATACATAACAGTTATTGGCGGTCCGCTTGATCTAATGAGTTTTAAATTTGCTCCTTGAGGAATTAGAGGCTTTACTTGGTCAATCTTATCTTGAACTTCAGACCATGTTTGTTCAATCAATAAGGGATCAAGGCTTTGTGCAAATTCCACAACAGTTGTTGAAAAACCTTGGCTTATGAATGAATCAATCTCATCAACCTCTGTAACTTCTCTTATCTTTAACTCAAGTTGCTCTAATACCTGCGTTTCTATTCTTTCTGCAGATGAGCCTGGAAGAGTTACAGTAACGGCGCCCCAGCGCTGAGCTAATTCTGGATTTTCTTGAACTGGTAATGATAATGCAGATGATATGCCAGCAAGCAGAATAAAAGCTAATGTTAGAAAAAGAACCCTTGGTCTTTCTAAGAAGATATCTAATATTTTCATTGACTATCAAGTACCTTGCCTTGGACTATTTTTGAAGCTCCTCCAAGAACAATACTATCTCCTGAAGCAATGGTGCCATTAACAAAAGCATAGTTATCATCAAAATAAATTATTTCAACCAAATCCTTTGTCACTATATTATTTTTTATTGTGTAAAGTGACCACAAGCCTTGATCAGATTGAGATAAAGATTTTAAAGGAACCCATAATCCCTTAGCATTTTCTTCAATTTTCAGTTTTAGCTTTGTAACAACTCCTGGGCTAATAAATTGATCAAATTGAAATATAGCTAATTTAGAATTTGATCCGGTTCTTGACATAGGTGCAACCCTTTTTAAAAAAGCATTGTAGATATTTTTACCAACTATAAATTCATATTCTGCATTAAGATTTAGCTTGTCTAAATATGCTATGGGCAAGGTTACATGGGCCTCAACATAGTCTGAATCAATTACATCTAAAATAGGCGCGCCACTATTTATTACTGTTCCTGAATCTAAATATCTGCTTTGGACAACACCGTTAAAAGGAGAAAATAGTTTAGTCTGATCTAGCCTTACTAAATAAAATTCATACTCAGATTGGGCTGAAAGATACTCTGAGTTTGCCTCATCCATCTGCTGATCAGATACATGACCATCCACCATAAGACCTTTCACTCTGTTTAAAATAAGTTTTGATAAATCAAATCTTGCTTTTGCTTGTTTTAATTGAGCTGTAATCTGTCTACTATCTAATTCAGCCAATACTTGACCTTTTTTGACATCATCACCTATATCCACATATATAGAGGCAACTTTCCCAGGAATCTCAAAAGATATTTTTGACTGCTGCCTTGGATGAAGGATGCCTGGGAATTCTTTGCTGACATAATAAGAGTCTTGCAACTGTGCTTCTAAGACTTCAATTGATTGTGATAGAGCATGCTGAGAAAAAAAGGTTGTGAATAATATACTAATTGAGATATATCTAAGATATTTGATCCGACTTATTTTATTAATCATAATTAACAATAGATTATGTTGACACTGTAAACATGTTAAACTATATGTTTACAGTGTCAACATCAAAGTGTTAAAATTTAATTTTTAAGAAATTTAACATGAAGTCATATCATCACGGAAACTTAAAGCAAGAATTGATTTTGTGCGCATGTAAATTATGTGAAGAAAATGGGTATGAATCGCTTAGCATGAGATCTATTGCTAAAGAAAGTGGTGTTTCTCAAACAGCACCTTACAGGCATTTTAAAACAAAGGAAGCTTTATATGCATCAGTTGCAACTAATGGTTTTAAAAAACTAAGTGAAGCTTGCTATATAAATGAAGAAAAAAAAGTAACAAAAAAACAACTTGTTGACGCAGGATGCAGATATATTGAATTTGGTCTAAAGAATGCAAATACTTATGATTTAATGTTTGGAACAGCAGTTGGTAATTTTGCTAATTATCCAGATCTTTTAGAGTCTGCAAATAAAACATATGACTCATTCCGATCAAG
>CALJHI010000020.1 GCA_938075575.1 uncultured SAR86 cluster bacterium
CTTGATATAAAAGAAGGAGCAGATATTGTTATGGTTAAACCTGGAATGCCATACCTGGATATAATCTTCAGAATAAAAGAGGTTTTTAAAATACCAACCTTTGCTTATCAAGTCAGTGGCGAGTATGCAATGATTTCTCAGGCTATCTCTAATGGCTTGTTAGATAAGAAAGTTATGCTAGAATCACTTTTAAGTCTCAAGAGAGCCGGTGCAGATGCAATTCTAACATATGCAGCAAAAGAAATTTCCAAGGAGTTATAACAAAGATGGGCAATGTAAATATAGTAGATCAAGATAATTTTCAAACAGATGTATTGGATTCTGATAAACCTGTACTGGTTGATTTTTGGGCGGAATGGTGCGGACCATGCAAACAGTTAGGACCTACAGTTGAAGAGATTGCAAATGAAAATACTTCCAGCTTAAAGGTTTGCAAGATGGATGTAGACTCTAATAGAGATACAGCTGTTAAATACGGTATTAGGTCAATACCAACTCTTATGCTTTTTAAAAATGGAGAAGCTGTCGGGACTGAAATAGGCGCACTGAGTAAGCAACAACTCCAAGATTTTATTAACCAAGTGGTGTGATCGCGTAATATATTTTGCATCTTTAACAAAAAACACTTATCATTTTTATAGTTCAGATTTTTTAATATCCAAACAACCCATGTTACCAATACAGTTCAACATCATATTTATAGGGAAATCATATGAACCTTGCTGAAATTAAAGTTAAACCAATAAACGAATTGGTTGAAATTGCTACTGACCTTGGCCTAGAGGATGTAGGAAGACTTAAAAAACAAGAAATTATATTTAAAATTTTTAAATTCAAGGCATCTGAAGGTATTGATATATATGGCGGTGGAGTATTAGAAATTCTTAATGATGGTTTTGGTTTCCTAAGATCTCCTGAAGGCTCTTATTGTGCCGGAGAAGATGATATTTATGTTTCACCCAGTCAAATTAGAAAATTTAATTTAAGAAAGGGCGATTCTGTTGCTGGAAAAATAAGAACTCCAAAAGATAAGGAGAGATATTTTGCTCTTATTCAAGTAGACACCATCAATGGCGAGGAGCCCAAAAGAACTAAAAATAAAATTCTCTTCGAAAATTTAACACCCTTATTTCCTAATGAAAGATTATTACTTGAGCAAGGAAGTGGCTCAAAAGAAGACCTTTCCTCACGTATTATTGATTTGATAGCTCCCATTGGAAAAGGACAAAGGGGGCTAATTGTCTCGCCTCCTAAAGCTGGTAAAACACTAATGTTGCAAAGCATTGCTCATTCAATTAAAAGCAATAATCCTGAAGTTGAACTCATTGTTCTGCTAATAGATGAGAGGCCAGAAGAAGTTACAGAAATGTCTCGAACTGTCAAAGGTGAAGTTGTTGCGAGTACATTTGACGAACCTCCCACACGGCATGTCCAGGTTGCTAATATGGTTATAGAAAAAGCAAAACGACTTGTAGAGCACAAGAAGGATGTTGTTATATTGCTAGATTCCATTACTAGGCTTGGAAGGGCTTATAACTCTGTGCAACCAGCGTCAGGAAAGATTTTAAGTGGAGGTGTTGATTCAAATGCTCTAGAAAGACCTAAAAGATTTTTTGGTGCAGCAAGAAATCTAGAAGAAGGCGGTAGCTTAACAATTCTTGCAACTGCGTTAGTTGACACCGGCTCAAAAATGGATGAGGTTATCTATGAAGAGTTTAAAGGCACAGGTAACATGGAAATACATCTTGAAAGAAAAATTGCTGAAAAAAGAATATATCCTGCAATAAATATTAGAAGATCAGGGACCAGAAGAGAAGATCTACTAACATCAGAAGAAGAGCTGCAAAGAATGTGGGTACTTAGAAAAATTCTTGATGAAATGGAAGACACCCAGGGAATTCAGTTCTTAATTGATAGGCTTAAATCATTTAAAACCAATGAAGAATTCTTTACTTCAATGAAATCTGGAAACGGGAAAAAATCTAGATAATCGCTTTGGCTGCCTCAATCATGGAATGATCAGTTGCATCTTTAGCAATATGCACTTTTAATTTTTTAACAGACCTTACTAGGTCTAAAATCCTTTTAGAAGCTAAAACAAACTCCTTAGAATCAAGCACATCATCATTTGCTGATTCTAATATATGCTCTAAAGTTTTTAAGTTATAAACGAGTATAATCTCTCTGTCTGTATTAAAAAACTCAGATTTAATTGCCTTAAATACTAATTCATAGCATTGTATTTCATCCAAGTTACTCAAATTATTTTTTAGATAGCCTTGAGAATTTGTTCCACAAAATAGGATGCTTTTAGAATCATTTTTATTAATCTTATTTACAAGACCCTCAGAGCTTGTGGTGTCGGAAATTAAAGGATGTACATCTCTTTTAATTAACTCAGCAGCAGTTGCAGGACCAATTGCTAAAATTTCCCCATTAAAATTTTCTTTAAAGTTATTCTTTTTAAGCAATGGAAATCCATATTTTACAGCCGACCTGCTTGTAAAAATTATATTATTATAGCTTCCAATATCTAATAGTTTTTTTGTCCATAGTTTAGTTTGAGCTGAATCTGTAATGGGGTGAATTGAAGATAGGTGTATATGCCTTATTTGAATTTTTTCACTATTCGAAATTTTAATGAGATTATCTGAAAGCTCTAAGGGTCGAGTATTTACGATCATAGAATAAGTGACCTGGCCCCATCATCTATAAATTCTTTAGATAGACTTAAGATAGTCTGATTAAGATTTGATAAATCAGCAGTGGTTGTTTTTGAAATTTGTTTCTTTCCGTCTAAAGACAGAACCTTTGCATGAATATTTACTATATTATTTTTATATTCACATAGAATACATATAGGGGATGTGCAAGACCCATTTAACTGCGCAACAAAAACCCTTTCTGCATTAGCAAGAGCCATATCGATTGATGAATTTATATTACTAACTGCTCTTGAAATTTCGTTATCAGTATTCAAGCATTGAATGCCTATATAACCTTGTGATGCTGCTGGCAGCATTTCTTTAATATGAAATCTAGATATATATTTACAGCCTATCTCCAATCTATTAATAGCAGCCTCTGCAATAAGAATAGCATCGTAATTTTCATTTCTAAGCTTTGAAAGTCTAGTTGATATATTTCCCCGTATTGGTTTTATTATAAGGTTTGGATATTTATTTAGAATTTGAGCAGACCTTCTAGGGCTTGATGTTCCAACAATAGATCCCGTTGGCATCATTGAAAGCTCTACATCAGAATTTTTAACCAGAATATCTTCGTAACTTTCCCTAGGCATGACAGCATTAATAATAAATCTATTATCTATTTTTGCAGGAACATCCTTTAAACTATGAACAGCACAATCTATTTCATTAGCTGATAATGCCTCTTCAAGCTTGTTAACAAAAAGGCCCTTTCCACCGATTTCATGTAATGGTCCTTCACTAATATCGCCCTCCGAAATAATTGGAACTATTTCAATTTCAATCCCATTATCTATTAATTTGCCTGCAACATAATTTGCTTGAAACATAGCTAGCTCTGATTTTCTTGTTCCTATTCTTATTTTCATAACTCTAAAAGCAAAGCTTTTACATCTCCCAGCTTTTTTTCTTTAATAATTCGCACATTTTCTGGAAGGTTGATATCGCAAAATTTACTGTGCTCTAAGTATATTTTACAAGATTTTTTTAGCTCCATTTTATTTAGAATTTTATTTAGAATTTTTTCTTCAAGCTTCTTGTCAAAAGGCGGATCTATGATTATTAAATCAAATTCTGATAAATCATTTTTTGTTAGCCATGAAAAGGCATCTTTAAAATATAACTTTGCTTTATCTCTTATATTAAGGCTTCTAATATTCCTTTTAATATTTTCATAGTGTTTTTTATTTAGTTCTACAAATATTACTTTGCCAGCATTCCTTGAGATAGCTTCAATACCCATTGCGCCAGTTCCTGCAAAAAGATCAAGACATACGTAACTATCCTGCATTTCAAACTGAATCCAGTTAAAAAGAATTTCTCTAAGTTTATTTGAGGTAGGCCTTAAATTATCTTTAAATTCAAAATCAATTTTTTTTCCTTTAAGGCTGCCGCCTGATATTCTTATTCTATTCATATATTTTGCTGTATTGTATGTGCATAATAAATCATAAATAAATATCTTTTTAAAAGTATAATTCAATCATGAGCATTCAAGATAACTTTAGGTTAGCAATGAGGAGCTATATATACTCTGTTAGCGTACTCTCCAATAAAGATAACTTTGGAAATTGTAATGCAATTACAGTTTCTTCAGTTACTTCTATATCTATGGAGCCCCCAAGTCTTTTGGTTTGTATTAATAAAGACTCTAAGATACACGATCGGCTACAAATTGATTCAGATTTTTGTATAAATCTATTAACAAAAGATCAAGAGACAATTTCAAATGTATGCTCTAGCGAAGCTATGCATGATCAGCGATTTAATGATCCAAGATGGAATATCGAATCAGTGCCTTATCTCACAAACGCTCAGGCAAATATTTTTTGTAAAGTAGATAAATTAATTTCTTATCACACCCATTCAATTGTTATTGCACATGTGACTAAATCGACCAGTAAAGATAAGATAAATACCTTAACTTATGTTGATGGATCATATGCCTAGATTTTTACTTATTGGAATTTCATGTTTCTTCCTAAGCGAGTATGCAGTAAGTGCTTCAGAGGATGCTATTGTATCCAGCTCCCCATACAGTGAAACTTAGATAAATAACACTGACTTATATTCAGGCCTAAATATTGATGAATGTGCTGAGCCTAAAGTTATGATTTTATCTCCCCAAGATTTTCATGTTTCAAATTCAGAAAGTATAAAAGTGATATTTGGATCAGAGAATATTGAAATTAATCCAGCTGGATCAAGCAAGACCCCAGATAATAAATGTTTTGTAAGCGGTCATCATCATCTTCTTATTGATGGAGAAATACTTCCTTCTGCATTCATACCCTTTGATGATACTCACATGCATTTTGGCGCAGGTCAAACAGAGGCTATTATAGAGTTAGAGCCTGGATTGCACACTCTACAATTGATGTTAGGCTCTTCGATTCATGGGGTTCAAGTCCCATTTGGTGGAATAGATATTGGACCTATAGTCTCAGAAAAAATAACTATAGAAGTATCTAGCTCTGAATAAGACCAGATAAAACCCTATCAAGATGCATTTCAAGATTATCAGCAATGATACGTGCAGATGTTATAGGCCCCTGACCATGCTGTTTTAGATCATCGCCAACCACATGCACCTTTCTAATTATACCAACAAGCCCATGAACCATAGACCAAAGTGTCAGACATTTAAAAGCAATAACATCCTC
>CALJHI010000021.1 GCA_938075575.1 uncultured SAR86 cluster bacterium
AAAAAGCAGCATAGATTCGTCAAAAAATATTAAAAATATTCTTGATGCAGAAGAGTTAAAAAGTTCATTCAATTTAATTGTAGGGCCTAGGGTTGGGACCATTACTCCTTGGGCGTCTAAAACCAAAGACATTATTAGCAATGTTGGCATAGATGGAGTTGATAGTATTGAAAAGTTTTATGGATTTAATATCGATGGTATTGAAGAGGTAAATTCATTAAATTTAGTATCTCTTTATGATCGAATGACCCAAGGCATATATTTTTCAATTGACCAATGCAAAGAATTTTTAAATAAAGAAGAACAAAGACCTATTAGACATATTGATATATTGTCCAATGGGATTGATGAGCTTGAGAAGGCTAACAAGGTTTTTGGTTTTGCTATGAGCTCAGATGAGATTGAGTATTTATATAAATTTTATTCAAACATTAAAAGAAACCCAACCGATGCAGAATTGATGATGTTTGCTCAAGCTAACTCAGAGCATTGTCGACATAAAATCTTTAATGCTAAGTGGACGATCAATAATGAAATTAAAGATAAAACTTTATTTGATCTTATTAAAAAAACTAGCAAAGAGTCTCCTAACGGGATTATCTCAGCATATAAGGATAATGCTGCAATTACCGAAGGTGAGGAGGTTGAAAGATTAAATTTAGACTCTAACAATAAATATTCATTTGTTAATGACACTCTAAATACAACTATTAAAGTTGAAACACACAATCATCCAACTGCTATCTCTCCTTTTCCCGGTGCTGCTACTGGTTCGGGTGGAGAGATAAGAGATGAAGGTGCAACAGGAAGAGGGGCCAAACCAAAGATTGGTTTAGTAGGCTTTAATGTTTCAAACCTTAGATTGCCAAAACTTAATAGAGATTGGGAGGATGATGAATCTAAACCAGAGAGAATTGCTTCACCACTGGATATTATGATTGAAGGCCCTATTGGAGCTGCTGCATTTAATAATGAATTCGGAAGGCCTTCTACTCTTGGATATTTTAGATCTTTTGAAACACCTTTTGATAGAAATGGAAATGCATTTGGCTACCATAAGCCGATTATGCTAGCCGGAGGCATTGGAGAAATAAGGGATAGAAATAATTTCAAATTACAAATAGCAGAAGATTATATTGTTGTTGTTCTGGGTGGCCCGGCAATGTTAATTGGTCTTGGTGGCGGGGCTGCTTCTTCAGTTTCTTCTGGTGAGAGCGATGAGGATTTAGATTTTGCTTCTGTTCAAAGAGAGAATCCAGAAATGGAGCGAAGATGTCAGGAGGTAATCAATATCTGCTCATCCATGGACGAAAGCTACATTGAATTTATCCATGATGTTGGAGCTGGGGGACTTTCAAATGCAATACCTGAGTTAGCAAAAGATTCTGATCTTGGTGTTTATATTGAGCTAGATAAAATCCCTGTGTCGGACCCATCAATGTCCCCAATGGAAATTTGGTCTAATGAGTCTCAAGAGAGGTATGTTCTAGCAATACATCCTAAAAACCAAGATGCTTTTGAAAAAATTTGTATCAGAGAAAGATGTGAATATGCTTTTGTTGGTAAAACCACAATAGAAAAATCAGTAAAGCTTTTTGATCAACGAAACGATACATATCCAGTTGATGTTCCTTTAGATATGCTATTTGGCGACCTTCCTATAACTGAAATAAATATTCAATCGAGTTCAAAAATTGAAGAGGGTGAGCCAGATGTAGCTAAATACAATTTTGGAGATTCAGTATTTAAGGTTTTATCACACCCAACAGTAGCTTCTAAATCTTTTTTAATTACTATTGGTGATAGAACAGTTGGTGGAATGGTTGCAAGAGATCAATTTATTGGACCCTATCAAGTGCCTGTTTCAAATTACTCAATGAGTCTAAGGTCTTTCACATCCGACTCAGGAGAGGTAGTTACAATTGGAGAGAGGCCAACAATAGCAGTTCAAAACCCATCAGCATCTATGAGAATGTCAGTTGCAGAGGCTCTAACCAATATGATTTCAGTTCCAATTAAAGGTTTGGATCAGATTCAAGTTTCAGCAAATTGGATGGCCCCAACCAAGGAAGAGGAGGAAAATTTTGCTCTTCGTGAAGGGGTCGAAGCTCTTTCGGGTATTTGTGTTGATTTAGATATCTCAGTTCCAGTTGGTAAAGATTCTTTATCAATGAAAACAAAATGGAAGGATGATGGCATTGAAAAAACAGTTACTAGTCCATTATCTGGTGTAGTAACTGCAGTTGCTCCTGTAAATGATATTTCTCTCGGTATTACCCCTGAGTTAGATACCAAGATTGATAGTCATATCTTATTTATAAAATTAAACAATGAAATGAGACTCGGCGGATCAATCTTCTCAGAGGTAAATAGAGAGAATTGCATTAATACACCTGATGTTGATAAAAGCTCTCAATTAAAGAATCTTTTCACAAAAATTCAAGGGCTTATTCAAGACAAGGAAATCCTTGCGCTTCACGATATCTCAGATGGAGGCTTGATAACTGCTCTTGCTGAAATGTGCTTTACTAAAAAAGTAGGGATGGATATATCAATTCCTCATTTGAGTTTTGAACAAATAAACCCATACTTTTTCTCAGAGGAAGTAGGATTAGTTGTCCAGGTCTCAAATGAAAATCTAAGCAAATTTGAAGATCTATTAAGCTCAGATTTTAATGTTCAAAATTTAGGACAACTTAACAGAAGCCAAACATTAAATATTTCTTGTCAAACAGGTTCGGTATTATCTGAATCGATTATTAAACTAGAATCGAAGTGGAGAGAGGTTTCTCACTCTATTCAATCAATAAGAGATAATAAGTTTTGTGCAGATGAGGAGCTAAATTTACTCTTTAACGAGAACCATAAAGGGTTATATGCCAAAACTTCCTTTAAAGAAATAGCAATAAATACTTCATTATCAAAGCCTAAGGTTGCTGTTTTAAGGGAGCAAGGCGTTAATGGTCAGCTAGAGATGGCGGCAGCTTTTACACTTGCAGGATTCGAGGCTATAGATGTTCATATGCAAGACTTATTAGATCAAAATATCAGCCTGTCTAATTTTGATGGCTTAGCTGCATGTGGCGGTTTTTCTTATGGAGATGTTTTAGGGGCTGGAGGAGGCTGGTCTAAAACTATACTCAACAATCATTTGGTCAAAGATCAATTTGAAGCATTTTTTAATAATGACAATACATTTACTTTAGGAGTTTGTAATGGTTGTCAGATGGTATCTAATTTAAAAGATATCATTCCCGGTGCCGAGTTATGGCCAAGTTTTGTAAAAAATACCTCGGATCAGTTTGAGGCTAGATTGGCTCAAGTAAAAGTTACAAAATCAAATTCAGTTTTACTTCAGGGCATGGATGATTGGTCGCTGCCAATTGCCTCTGCTCATGGCGAAGGACATGCTTTGTTTGGAGAAGAAGCCATAACCAACCTAAATTCTTCAAATCAAATAGCTTTAAAGTTTGTAGATTCATTAGGCAATCCAACCGAGCACTATCCATTAAATCCAAATGGATCAAGCGGAGGAATTACAGGAATTACATCATCCAATGGAAGAGTGACAATTATGATGCCTCACCCTGAGCGAGTATTCAGAAGCAAGCAAATGAGCTGGAGATCATCAGACTGGAAAGAATTTTCTCCTTGGATGCAGATTTTTTATAACGCCTTATATTTCTCTAAAAACTCTTAATTACCAAAGAGTAATATCCTCTTCTCTAAATATAAATTTATCTTTCTTCTTATCTGCAAAGTAATGCTTTAAAGTTTTTTCAACGGTAGGAAATGCGAGTTGATCCCATAAAATGTCTTCTTCTCCATGAAGCTCAACTGCCTGACTTTCAGAAGTTGGTCCAAAATCTTCGTCCAAGAGATCAGCCAAAAAGAACATATGAACTTGATTGATATGAGGAAGACTAAATAATGTATAGGGCTGAATAACCTTTGCACGCGACCCAGTCTCTTCAAAGGTTTCCCTAAGAGCGCCTTGTTGAAGAGTTTCTGCGTTTTCCATGAAACCTGCCGGGAGGGTCCACAAACCCTTTCTAGGATGGATGTTTCTTTTTGCCATCAAGATTTTGTCATTTCTTACACATAACGCACCTACTACCATATTAGGATTTGTGTAATGAATAGTTCCACAATCTTCACAGATGTATCGTTTTACATGATCCCCATCAGGGATAATAAAATCTAATTTTGAACTTCCACAATTTGAACAATACTTCAATTTATTTCCCTACAATAAGAATATTTACGCTTTAGACGTTAAACTTAGCAACGTGAAAGATAGCATAAAGCAAAAGCTCTTAAAATTAAATCATATGAAAACAACTGACTATAAGAAGGCGGGGGTTTTTATAGGTATTTTATATTTTGATGGTTATATTGACGATCCTCATGTCATTTTCACTCAAAGATCTACAAAACTTTCCTCTCATTCCGGAGAAGTTAGCTATCCTGGTGGAAAATGGGAAGAGGGGGATGAAACTCTATATGACACAGCTCTTCGTGAGTCTTTTGAGGAGATTAACCTCAACAAGTCTGATGTTGTACCTCTTGGAAATCTCCCATATTTAATTTCTAGACATAAAATCGAAGTACATCCGTATGTCGGACTGATTACAAAGAAACAAAATTTCGTAGGTAATTTTGAGATATCTGAAATTTTTACAGTTCCATTGAGCTATTTAATGGATGAAAAAAATGCTCAAATGCATGACAAAATTAAGGGAGATATGGATCTAAAAATTCCAAGTTGGGAATTTAATAATCAGAGAATATGGGGGTTAACTGCTATGATTACAGCAGATTTAATAAATATTTGTTTTG
>CALJHI010000022.1 GCA_938075575.1 uncultured SAR86 cluster bacterium
TTTAAATAGGTCTTATGAAGAAAATAGATTTCAAAATGCTTCTACCAAATGTTATTACTTTATCAGGACTATGTTTTGGTTTAAGTTCAATCAGGTTTGCTCTTGAAGGAGATTTTAATTTAGCAATCTTATGCATTTTAATTGCTGGCGTTTGTGATGTATTAGATGGAATGCTTGCAAGGCATCTAAACAGCGAGTCAGATCTTGGGGCCCAGCTAGACTCCCTCTCTGATTTTCTAAGCTTTGGAATTGCTCCTGGAATCCTTATGTATATGTCTATTTTTAATCAGGAAAGCGGCATCGGTACTTTTGCTTGCCTAATATTTATCATTTTTTCTTGTTTAAGACTAGCTTTATATAATGTCAGGCTTGAGCTATCTAAAGCTTCTGAGGAAGAGTTCGGCAGCTTTTTTACTGGTATACCCACACCCGTTGGAGCAATTTTAATTCTATTACCTTTAACACATACGTTTATGGGATATGACTGGGCATATGAAAATTTAAACTTTGTTGCAGCTTATATAATTTTAATAAGTGGCTTGCTAACAAGCAGAATTCCGACTTTTTCAATCAAAAGGAAGAGGCTCTATGTTAAATCAAAGCTAATCTTCCTTATATTTTTCTTTTTAATTGCATTGAGTATTATCAATTTCTTATGGCTATCTATTAATGCTTTAGCATTAATGTATCTATTAACTATCCCATTTTCAGTTTTTGCCTGGAACAGCGCTAATAATAAAACAAATTAAGCATTTCAAAGAAAAACTAAAGTAGAGGTATTTTAAAAAAATAGTTAATTAAGATAATATAAATCATGGACTATATAACCTATGCCGTTCCATTTTTTTTACTAGCTCTTTTAATTGAGTTGGTTTATGGGATAGCAATAAATAAAAATACTTATAGATTAAACGATGCTATCAGTAATTTATTTATGGGCACACTTCGCACCGCAAATAAGCTAATCATTATTGGAGCTGCAGGCTATGTTTTCTATCTAGCAGAGACTAGATTCGCTTTATGGAGAATGAATCCAGAGTCTCCAATAACATGGGTTTTTGCTTTTGTAATTTATGATTTCTTTTATTATTGGTTTCATCGTATCAGCCATGAAAGACAGATCTTTTGGGCCTCTCATGTTGCGCATCATCAAAGCGAGGACTATAACTTAAGTACTGCATTAAGGCAGACTGGTACAGGGGCGTTTGTGAGCTGGGTTTTTTATATTCCAATGTTTCTTATTGGAATACCTTCATACGTATTTATTAGTGTTGCATCTTTGAATCTTATATATCAGTTTTGGGTGCATAGCGAGCATATTCCAAAACTTGGTTGGTTTGAGAACTACTTTGTAACCGCATCTAATCATAGAGTTCATCATGCTCAAAATGATCAATACATTGATAAAAATTATGGAGGAGTTTTCATAATTTGGGACAGAATTTTTGGCACTCACAAGATTGAAGATGAGAGTGAGCCATGTATTTATGGAATAAGAGGCACATTAAATACTTTTAATCCTATATGGGCTAATTTACACGTTTACGTGAAAATAATAAAAGAAATGTGGCTATCTAAAGACTGGAAAGATAGGTTATACGCTCCCTTTGCAAGAACAGGATGGACGCCAAAGAGCTTTCCTGAAAAGGCAGAAAAAGCTGACTTTGACCCAAGTAATTTTAAGAAATATGATCCAAATATAGAAAATCGACATAAGATTTATGCTTTCTTTCAATATTTGTTTATAACTTATATATTTTTAGTTTTTATCCAAAACGAATCCCTAAACTATTATCAACTTTGGGTAACAATAAGCATGATGGCTTTCACTATGTATTGCACCTCACTGTGGCTGGATGGGAAAGAGGGAAAGATAGCAGAAGTGGTTCGGCTTTTGCTTTGTTTGGCTATCGGACTCTATGCATATTTTGCAATCTCATTGACCCAAATTTCAGTTAGCATTCTTATATATGCAACAATTAATTTATTAGCATTGCCTTTTATAAATAATCCCAAAAGGGTTTCAAGGCCTAAGCATGCTTAGAAATTTATTCAATAATTTAAATATTTCTATAATTTAATATAATATTTAGAAGATATCTTTATGAATACTTGGAGTACATTATGATTGATGCATCAAAATCGATAGAAGCTTGCGCTGCATACTATGGAGAAGAAGCTTCTTCCATGAAAGAGTATTTATTGAATGGAGAGAAAAATGCGCTGGCATTAGAAAATCGAGGACCAATCTCTTTTGAAGATAATGGAAGTCTATCCAAGTCAATAAGAGAAGCCTATTCAAAATATGGTTTTTATATATTTGAAGATGTCCTTGACCAAGATGAGCTTGAAGATATTAAAATTGATTTAGAAAATCTTAGAACACAATTTCCAACTGGCCCGGAGAGTCTTGTTAGCGCAGATGGAGGTCCAGCAATGAATGCAGAATCTAAGTCTCTTACTTTAGTTTGGTCTAAGCCTCTAGGAGATCCTTTGGGAGGGACTGAGCTTGCAAACGGAAGGCATCAGGTAAAAATGTTTGAACCTGAAGCAAAAGATGATGCTCCAATGGCAGTTCCTTTAATTCTTTTGGGATCATTGCAATTTTCAGATGCGTGTTTAAGAACCTATGCTCATCCAAAGTTGCTTAAAGTAGCAGAATCAATCAATGGTGAGGACTTTGCTCCATTTAATGAAGCATTATTTATTAAAGAGCCTGGAATCGGAGCAGCAGTGTCATGGCATCAAGATGGGGTAACACACTGGGATAGTGAAAATTTTGACGAAGAGATTCATGGTTTTAATTTCATGGCACAAGTTTATGGTAGTACAGCAGTTAACGGGGTCTGGGTTGTTCCAGGTACTCATAAGGTTGGAAAAATTGATATAAAAAAACTAGTTAAAGAAACAGGAAGTGAACGGATAGATGGAGCAGTTCCTATTGTTTGTAATCCTGGAGATGTGGTGATTTGCAATCGACAAATTCTACATGGCTCTTTCCCAAATTGCGGCTTTGAACCTCGCGTGACTGTTAATTTTGGCTTTCATAAAAGATCGTCTGTTATTGGCACTCAAGGAGGAGGGATCCATAGCGAAGCCCAAGTATTTGATGATGAGATTATTGAGCGAAGATCTAGATCAATTGGATATGCTATTGAAGCTAGAAAAATTAAATATCCATCTGAAAAACCATATTCTTATAAACCCTTTGTAGATGCAGGAAAATCATATCAATGGAATCAATCGTCCAGAGAGGATCTTAAAGATTATAATTTAGAAGATCTCAGTATTTAAATTAATGCACATAAGAATATTTATATTAGCTGTTATTGTTTTCATTCCCTTAATTTATTCAGAATCTACTCTAAAGATAATACATGGCAAAGAATTAATTACTCTAGATGATAATTATGTAGATTCCAATGCCGTCTTAATTGAGGGCAGTCGCATAATTTCAGTAGGATTATTTAAGGACCTTAAAAATAATTTTCCAAATGCTCAAATAGAAAATACTTTTTCAGATAATATAATCGTTCCAGGCTTTATTGAGCATCATATTCATCCTTTACTAGCTGGAATTACTATGAATTCTCAAATACTAGCTATTGATGATTGGAATGTGGCTGGTAAAAAAAGCAAAGGGGTCAGAAATAGGGAGGCTTACCTTAAACGCTTGTCAGAACTAGAAAGAGACAAGACACAAAAAGATACCCCATTAGTGAGTTGGGGTTTCCATCATTACTTTCATGGAGATTTAACAAAAAACGATCTTGATAAAATTTCTAATGAGAGACCAATTTTAATTATTCACAGATCTTTTCATGAATTTATTATGAATTCAAAAGCAATGGAATTTTTTAATATAAGCGCTGATGATATAAAACATCTTAACGATGAAGATAAAAAGTTAGCAGACTTAGAAAAAGGTCATTTTTCTGAAAGAGGTCTGATAGCTGTTATGTCAAAAATTATGGCTTATCTTGCTGCTCCGGAAAGAATATTAAATGGCCTGCAAATAACTGAAAATTATATTCATGAAAATGGGATTACTTTAATAGGCAACCCCGGAGCAATGTATGATCAAAACATCCAAAAAGCTAAAAACTATATATTTGGAGATATAGATACTCCTTTCAGGTCTCTGTATATCCCAAGCGCTTTGTACATGCTAGAAAATATTCAATTTGAAGACTTGCTAAAAAAAACAGAAGCCCATTTATCCTGGGGGGCTGGGAAAGTTCAGTTTCATCCAAATCATATAAAACTTTTTTCTGATGGAGCTATGTATTCACAAAACATGGTTTTAAGAGATGGCTATATTGATGGCCATCAAGGTGTATGGCTTATGGAAGATACAGTTTTCAAAGAAACATTTAAATTATTTTGGGATGCTGGATATCAAATACATGTTCATCAGAATGGAGATGCTGGATTGGATAGAGTTCTTGATGTTCTTGAGTTGAACATGAAAAGAAATCCAAGAAAGGATCATAGAACAACCATTGTTCACTTTGGTTATTCTGCATATGATCAGATTGAGAGGATGAAGAATCTAGGCGCTATTGTAAGTGCAAATCCTTATTATGTTTCTGCTTTATCTGACTTATATAGTAAAAAAGGTGTTGGCTATGAGAGATCTCAGGAGATGGTTAGACTTGGAGATGTAGCCAGCGCAGGAATATCTGTATCACTTCACTCAGATATGCCAATGGCACCTGCTTCCCCGTTAATTTTAATGGATTCAGCAGTGAATAGAATTAGTTATGCTGATAAAGTTGCTGGCCCACATCAAAGAATATCACCTCTATTAGCTCTAAAAGCAGTAACACTTAATTCCGCATACACTATGGGTATCGAGAATGACTATGGAAGTATAAGTCCTGGGAAGTATGCTAATTTTACAATTCTTTCTGAAAACCCATTAACAGTTAACCCATTAAATATTAAAAATATTCATATTAAAGGGACTATTGTTGAAGGAAGAACCTTTAAAATTAATTAAATAAATCTACCTATAATTAAAAATAAAATTTCTGTAAAATTAGTTCTAGAACTTTAATCTAATATAGTTACTTTTAATGAGATTTTTTATAGCCCTTCTTCTTTCCTCTTCTCTATATGCAGAGAACTCAAAGGTATTGTGTGAATTAGATGGAACCTATTCAATTACCTATAAAGATATCAAAAAAACTTATTTATCAGAGGGCATAGAATTCTTTAAGAATCTTGCTACCCAAACTCAACAATCACTCTTTCTTTTACAAAGAGCAAAGACAAGCTTTGCATCTGAGGATTGGGAGAAAGACAAGATGTATATAGTGCAATACTGGGAAGCTGATACAGAAAATGAGAAATTTAAATCTTTAGTCCATACCTTTGATCCATCTCCGATATGGATAAATCCATCAGCATCTTGGTCGTCACAGGTTACAAAGAATGGCATAGAAGTAACTCATTCAATGAAGTCTGGAGAGGAACACCCTTTATTTCCAGATTACGATGTGGATTTTTATAGAGTTACTAATTCTTTTAATTGGTATACGGGCAAAGGAAAAATCGAAGCAGACATTTGGCTTAAAAACAAAGAAGATTCAAAAAATTCTGACCCAAAAGTTGAAGTTAGGGCATCAGGCCAATGCGCCCCTCAAAAAAAGAAATTTTAAATTAGATGTCGAATAAAAATATACATCTTTTCCAAGCAGCTCTTGATAAAATTCTAAGAGAAAAAAAAGTAAAGAAAAATAAAAAAAAGACCAGAAGAAAAGTCATTAGTATTAGTGACTTTAAGAAATCTTAGTTAACGACTAAGCTATTGATGCTACGTACAAGCTGGCCAAAACTATTAGCAGCGGCATATATTTATCTACTTTTTCCATATTCCTTAGGTTAATAAAGGCCTGTGCCACCATTTTGTGGCTTTGCTTGCCAGGCTTAAAAGAACTATTTATTTTGTTTTTTTTGCTTTACGTAGCTCTTTATATTTTTTTTCTAATTTGAGTTTTTTAATTTCTCGTATAGCTTTTCTTTTCTTGCTAGCAAGTGAGGAGTTGTATGCTCTTTCACCTTTATTAATAAAATGCTCCTTAATTAAAGATTTTTTATTTACTTAATAATAGTAACAAAAATAAATAAAATCTCTACAATATTCATTACATGTTTAAAGAAGAAAAAACTAATTTAAAGACCTATCTGGTATTTATTGATGTTCATTCTCTTAAAGACAAGCAATTAATTGATGATGCTGAGAGAGAATTTTACGACTTAGTTCTGTCATCTGGAGCAAAAATAGTTGGAAAGAGTTCGCACAAACAAAGCAAGCCTTCTATTGGGCATTTTATCAACAAGGGAAAGTTAGAAGAAATCTGCGATTCTATAAAAGGTTCAGGAATCGATCTTGTTATTGTAAATCATAAGCTTTCAGCCTCCCAGGCAAGAAACCTAGAACTTAAACTTAAAGTTAGGGTGATTGATAAGACAGAATTAATTCTAGATATTTTTGCATCCAGGGCCACTACACATATTGGCAAGCTTCAGGTAGAACTTGCGCAATTAAATCATTTATCTACTCGTTTAATAAGAGGTTGGACTCACTTAGAAAGGCAAAAAGGCGGCATTGGGCTAAGGGGTCCAGGCGAGACCCAATTAGAGACAGATAGAAGACTAATAGGCCACAGGATCCGAACGCTTAAAAATCGACTATCAAAAGCCCATAAACAAAAACAGCTAAATAGTTATGCAAGAAAGAAAAGTAGAAATAGGCTTGTTGCCTTGGTTGGCTATACAAATGCAGGAAAGACAACTTTATTTAATAGGTTAACCAACAGCTCTCAATTTGCAGCAGATAAGCTTTTTGCAACATTAGATTCTGTAACTAGGAGAAATATAGACCCCGAACTAGGTCCAATACTTTTTTCAGATACAGTTGGATTCATATCTGATCTACCAACAGAGTTAATTGAGTCATTTAAAGCAACTCTTGATGAGCTTCAGTCAGCAGATTTATTATTGCATGTAACAGACTGTTCAGATCAAGATCATGATCAAAAGATAGATGAGGTAGATGCTATTTTAAATAGTTTAGGCCTAGAAGATATCCCACACATCATGATTAATAATAAATGTGATCTTGTTGGCTTGAGAGATCCAGAGGAAAGAAAATCTAATGATGAGGTTTGGATATCTGCTGAAAAAAATCTTGGCATTGATCATTTAAGAGAAAGAATTAATAGAGAGCTGTTTAATGGAGTTTATAAAGGATGGGTTTCTATCGAATCATCAATGGGCAAACTAAGAGCAGAATTATATGCAATGGGCTGCATAATTAAAGAAGAGAGTGCACGCTCAGGAGCTATTTATTTAAACATAGATATTGGTAGAGATGAGCTTGACAGACTTCTACAAAACAAGGGATTTAACATTTGCTCTGATGAGGATATACTTTTAGTAAATGAGGGATAAATTATGAGTAAGTTAAACAGCGCATTAGATTCTCTAGCAAAACCATTCTCAGGAGTGGCTCCATGGCTGTTAAGGTTATCGCTAGGAATTTCTTTTTTCCTTCATGGTTATCAAAAATTTCCATTACCACCACAAAAAATGGTTGTTTGGTTTGAGAGTGAAGGAATTATTTGGCCAGAACTAGTAACAAGCCTGGTTGCGCTCGGAGAAGTTATTGCTGGAGTTGGAATTATCCTTGGAGGCTTATTATTCAATCAACTAGGGAACCTCATCACAAGACTATCCGGTGGGGCAGTAGTGGTTATAATGGTAGGGGCTTTTGTAATTGCTCATCCAGACTGGTTTATTACCAAAGACCTTTTTATGAGTGAGCAAATTTTCTTATTTGTTCTAGGCCTTTATTTTGCCATCAAAGGCAATAACTAAACACAAAGAACTTTTAAAATAATACTATTTTAGAAATAGTATAAATTACTCCTTGCAATAGTAAATGAGAATCATTATCATTTGCATTTACATGAACTTGCCATTATGAAAATATTAAAAAATCAAAACAAATTGATACTAGGATTTCTTATTCTATTATCTGCTGTATCAATTACGTTTGAAGTTTTTGCTGATACTCAAGAGATTGAAACAGTAACAATTATTGGGACAAAAGCTGATGTTAAAGAGCTTCCTGGATCAGGTGCAATAGTTTCAAACGAAGATTTATTGAAAGCCATGGATACAGATATTCATAAAATATTGTCAGCAGTTCCCGGAGTATATTTTAGAGCTGAAGATGGTTACGGCCTAAGACCAAATATATCTATAAGAGGAACATCCATTGATAGGTCAGCCAAAATTACTTTAATGGAAGATGGAATACTTATTGCGCCAGCTCCGTACACATCGTCTTCAGCATATTATTTTCCAACAACTGGGAGAATTAACTCTGTAGAAGTTTTAAAAGGCCCATCATCTATCAGCCAAGGACCAAGTACAATTGGCGGCGCAATAAATATGATTAGCACACCAATCCCTGAGATAAACTCAGGAAAATTCACCCAAGAGTTTGGACAAAATGGAATGCTAAGAACTCATGCTTACTATGGAGGAGTGTCAGGAGACCTAGGCGGTCTTGTAGAAATTCATGAGCATAAAAGCAATGGATTCGATAGCATTGCAAATGTTGGTGGCGATACAGGCTTCAATAAATCAGACATATTAATAAAAACAAGGTATGAATCCGGAGCTCATTCATTAACATTCAAAATGCTGGAGTTAGATGAGGTTTCTGATCAATCTTATGTAGGTTTATCTGGAGTTAGTTTTAATAAAGATCCTAGAGTTAGATACGGAATGACTCAATATGATGAGATGAATAATGATGGAGATCAAAAATCACTTACTTATATGGGTGATTTTGAAAACTTTAGAGTTATAGCTTCTTCTTGGAGTAATGACTACCACAGAGACTGGTTTAAAGTGGATAAAGCTAATAATAATAACGATCACGGTGTTGGCAGTGATATTAATAGCGTTATTTCCGAAGCTAACTCAGGAAATGCTAATGCACAAGCTATTCTTGACGGAAAGCTTGCGGTTCAGGTTAAGTTAAAACACAACAATAGATTTTATACAAACAAGGGGCATCAATTTAAAATCATAAAAGATATCAAAAATCATAGTCTTACATTCGGATATAGGGATATGGAAGATTCTGAAAGCAGATACCAAAACTATGAGTGCTTTGATCAGGGTGCTAACGGATCTAATTCCGCATTATATGGATGTTCTACTGGTTATACTGGAAGCAATAATAGACTAAGAGTTTCTAAAGCAAGCTCTTATTACACTGAAGACAAAATAACTTTAGGTAGTTTAGTGTTAACTATAGGCTATAGATCAGAGAAATATGATCAGGTTGAAAAGAGATGGGATGATGGAACTCCAACAAGAGCAGTTCCTGCTTCTGGATACCCAAAAACTAAAATTGGCAACCACAGCACAACTGGTTTTGGTGCAACATATGATGTGAATGAAAATTTACAACTAGTTTTAGGTTTTCATGAGGGGATGACAGCAATGTTCGGTACAGATCCTGAAAAGGCAGACAATATGGAACTTGGCTTCAGATACTCTGATGGAAGTACAAGATTTGAAACATTTTACTTTAAAAGTGACTATAAGAATTTAAGGGCTGCTTGTAAAAATTCACAAGGCGGTGATTGTGATGATGGCGATATTTTTGACGGAGGGGCGGTTGAT
>CALJHI010000023.1 GCA_938075575.1 uncultured SAR86 cluster bacterium
AGATAATTCAGAGCCTTTTACAATTTTTTTCTCTTCACCATTTTCGTCATGAAGCTCGATTTTAGATCCGGATGTAATATATAGCCCAGCCTCAACTATACAGTTATTACCAAGAGGTATACCTAAGCCAGAATTAGCACCCAGTAGACAATTCTCTCCAACAGATATTTTAATATCATTGCCACCAGAAAGAGTACCCATTGTGCTGCAACCTCCGCCAAGATCTGAATTATTTCCAATAACGACACCTGAAGATATTCTTCCTTCAATCATTGCATTGCCCAAAGTTCCTGCATTAAAATTTACAAAACCTTCATGCATTACTGTGGTTCCCTCGGAGAGATACGCCCCAAGTCTAACTCTGCTCGCATCAGCAATTCGAACATTTTTTGGAACAATATAATCGGTAAGGGGCGGGAACTTATCCAAAGATCGAATATGAATACATTCATTATCAAGCTTAGACTGCGCAATCACTTGTTCAACTTCATCTATTGCTATAGGCCCTTTGTTTGTCCACGCAACATTAGGTAAGTTTTCAAATAATCCATCTAGATTTAAAGTATTTGGTTTGCAAAACTTATAAGAAAGTAAATGAAGTTTAAGATAAGCGCCTTCAGTAGATGTGACTGGCTGGTTTAAATTATCTTCACTCCAATCTATCTGGACCTCATTTTTAGTTTTCATACCATCAATATCAATATCAATTGAAAATCGGTCAGATTTTATAGAATAGAAGTGGACATCAAGAATATTTCCTGATGCTGAGGTTGAAGCAAAACCGTTAGCTAAGATTTTCATTGATCAATTATAATGACAGATTTCAAAAATTATATAACTTCTTCTAAAGCTTTTGAGATTTTTTCTATTTTTCTATTTGAAACACTTGAAATTGTTATATCTTCAATCTCAAAAGTATCTTCAACCCTGTCACCAAGAGTATTAATCCTTGCTGATTGAATAGATACACTATTCTCATGAAGTATCTTAGCAATTTTTACCAATAAACCTGGCGTATTGAATGCCTCAACGGTAAGAAGATTTTTTTTACTAACTTTATCTTCGATGTTGCTAATTTTAAACTTTTTTTGAAAAGTATCTTTCTTTTTAAGACTTTTTTTTATGTTTTCATATCTAGGTGGGCTAGAAAAATTCTTTATAATTTTATCTCTAATATTCTTAATTTCATTTTTTAATAATGGATTATCATGAGAGTGAAACTTTGCTATAAATGTATTTAGAGCGACTTGATTATCTTGACTTGTGCATATGCTCGCATCAATTATCTCTAATCCAACTTCATCAAGAACTTGAACCAACTTCAAAAAAAGGCCATCAGAGTTCTCTACTTCAATAAAAATTTCAAGAAGGTTATCAAAACATTTTCTGCAAGAAACTTTTATGTCATTTTCAGATTTTGACAAAATCAATTCACTTTGCCATTTAAGCTTATCTGATGAGTTTTTATTAAAGTAGTAATCATCAAACTTAGACCATATACCCCTTAATGCATCAACATCACTTTTATTTAACAAGCTAAAAACAGAGTTCTTTCTGTCTTCTGATATTTCTTTTGAAGCTTTTATAGGTTCTTTATTTAAAAATGACCTTGTTGCTAAAAATAAATCTTTTAATAATCCATGTTTCCATGCATTCCATAGCTTTGGATTGGTTGATCTAATGTCGTTAATTGTAAGCAAATATAAATAATCAAGACGCTCGGTATTAAGTACTATTTCAGAAAAATCATAGATAGTTTTTGGATCAGTGAGATCTTTTCTTTGGGATATAGATGACATTTTAAGATGATTCAATACCAACCAAGAAATTAATTCAGAATCTGCTACAGAAAGGCCAAGTCTCTTTGCAAAATTCATGCTTGTCTTAGCCCCTATTTCTGAATGATTTCCACCTTTTCCTTTTCCCAGGTCATGGAAAAGACCTGCAATATAAAGAATTTCAATTTTCGGAATCTTTTTTATCAGCTCATTCTCTAATTTAAATTCTTCAGATTGAGAAATCTTCATTTGGCGCATATTTCTAACAACCTTAAAAGTATGCTCATCAACTGTGTATATATGAAATAAGTCAAATTGCATTTGTCCAATCACTTCACCAAATTCAGGTATATATTTTTGTAATATACCTACAGTCTTCATTAATCGTAATATTGAGGACAAATGATGTTTAGATCGAAGAATTTCTAGAAATTTACTGGCATTAACTGAAGAATTTCTAAAATCATCGTCAATAAGATAAGCCCACTTCTTAAGAAGTCCAATTGATTCAGAGTTAATTTGATTTATCTTTTTATTCTTTCCAAGTTCAATAAAAATATCAAAAAGAATTCCTTTATTTTTTCCTATATTTCTATTTAGAATTCCAATTTGATTCTTTTTTATAAAAAAATTACCTCTTTTCTTTTTTAATGCAAACACACCTTCTTCTTCATAAACCTGCAAAACAAGCTCATTAAAATTTGAAATAGTTTGAGCGTGAGAGAAAAAATCTTGCATCATCATCTCAACTTTTTGTTTTTCATTTAAATTTTCAGTTATTGCTTTATTGGCAATATCAATCTGTGATTCAAAATTTAGCCTATTTTTAAACTTAGTAGATATATTTACTGAATATCTCATAGCTTTCATAAATGCATATGATTTTTTTGCATTCTTATAGTCCCTATTAAATTTTTCAGAGTCTTCAATACTCCTCTTATTTTTTAAATCTAGGCAATAGCCTAGAATCCACTCAGAATTCTGAAAATCTCTCATTGTTCCTGGAGACTCCTTCAGATCAGGCTCCAAGTTAAATGCAGATGAGTCAAATGAGCGATATCTATCCGCTTGTTCTAATATTTTAGCCTTGAAGTAATTCTTTTTGTGCCATGCATGAGCGACAACTTTTTCAACGATTCTATCTGTTTGTTTGATAGAGATTAGACCTCTCATGCTGAAATATGAAGTCAATTCTTTTGCATCCTCTCTTAACATTTTTTTTAACTCACCAGATGATCTCACTGAACAGCCAATCTTAAATCCGAGATCCCATAAACTGGTTATAAATTTTTCAAGCTCTGCCTCTTTATTTCTATCGTTATTGTTTTTGATTATTGATATGTCAATATCTGAAGAAGGGAACATCTCTTGCTTACCAAAACCGCCAATTGCATACATTGAATAGTTTGAACTTAAATCAAGAGCATTAAACTTTTTGATAATAATTTTTTCTATTTCTTTTGAAATGCCAACTAAATATGGGGTAGACAGATCAGGATTCAAATATATTTCATCGAGACTATCCCAAAACTTTCTATTTAAATTAGATATCTCATTATTCATAGATCTTCTTCAGATCTTTTTGTAAGCACTTCAACTCCATTACTTGTTACAGCTAAAGTATGCTCCCACTGAGCAGAATTTCTGCCATCCTTCGTTTCTACAGTCCAGCCATCACTTAGTGATTTTGTGTATTTCGACCCTTGATTGATCATAGGCTCTATCGTAAAACACATACCTTCCTCGATTTGAATTCCAGTTCCCTGTCTTCCATAATGAAGTACCTGTGGCTCCTC